>CAMJNB010000045.1 GCA_946407175.1 uncultured Selenomonadales bacterium
CGATTCATCCCGCCGCTTATGGAAGCGGGGGTATTCTCGCCTTGTTTGGATAAATGGCAGAGTTTGACATAAAAATAGAAGTCAATTCACCGATACATTTGGGTTCCGGTCAAGCCGACGTAAATTTGGACGCTGAAATTGTTCACGACGCATTGGGTTTTCCGTACTTCCCCGCCAAAAGATTTAAAGGCTTGCTTTATGAAAGCGCCGTTGAAATTTTTGAAATGTGCGAATTGGCAGGTATCGACACGAACGACTTAGCGGAGCCGGAAAAAATTTTTAACAGAAATTCCGACGACACCGGTAACGTTTCCGACGTTCAAATTATCGTGCCGAATTTTTACTTCAAAGACTTCAAAGACTACGAAAAAACTTGCGCCGAGTGGAAGTACCTGCAGAAAAAATATCCCGAAGTCTTTTCGCCGACAGATATTTTGAACTCCTACAGCTCCGTGAGATATCAAACGCGGTTGGAAAACGGCATTACTGTCGACGGCTCACTTAGAAATCTGCGCGTACTTAATGCAGGCGTTGAATTTTTCGGCACAGTCACCGTACTCAATGCAAGCGACGGCGTTTTAAATTTAATAGCGTTGGCGCTGAAAAATTTGTCCGCCGCCGGTACAAAGAGAAATCGCGGATTCGGTCACATAACCTGCACCGCGACTTGCGATAAAAGTTCTACGTCGAAATTTATTGAAAAGTTTTTGAAAAAGGCGGTGTGACAATGTACGAATTAAAATTTTCCCTTGAAACGTTATCGCCTGTTGTCATATCTGCAGGAAGTAACACCACGATAATGACGAAGAGCCACGACGAAATAAGCGGCTCGATAATTCGCGGCGTATTGGCATCGCGTTACGTCGAATTAAAAAAATTAGGCAACACTGCGCATGAAGATGAGGACTTCAGAAAACTTTTTTACGGCGATTTAAAATTCCTTTCCGCCACACCTGAACTTCTCGGCAAGCGCAGTTTTATTTTGCCCTTGTCACTGCAAAGCGGCAAGAAGGGGACTGACACTGAAAAAGACGTGCAAGACCTTTTGAAAGTTATAAAGACGCCTGCCGGTTACAAAAATCTGCGCGGCTACGGCGTAAGCACCGGCAATAAAATTTACAAGGCGTCCGTCAGCAAAAATATTTTTATGCATATGTCACGCAGTGACGAAGTGGAGCGAATCACCGGCAAAAGTGAACTCGGTCACATTTACAACTACGAGGCATTGGAAGGGGGACAAACTTTTTGCGGAATGATTCTCGGCACGAAAGATGACTTGGAGAAACTTTCAAAGGCGCTTAACCTGCAGAAAAATTCTTTCGCCATACGTCTCGGACGCTCGAAGTTTACGCAGTACGGCAAGTGTCGCATTACATTCAAAGAGATAGAAAAAGTTGAGCCTCCGAAAATTGACGGCGCGATTTACTTACGCCTTGACAGTCCGCTAATCCCTGTCGAAGATAATTTTTTAAGTGCGGCAGAAATTTTAAATGCAGAAGTTGTCGACGCTTTAAATGAATCTTGCGGCAAGGAAATTTTTTCGGCAGGAGAAATTTTTTCGGCAGGTGTCGAAGTTGAAAATTTTGTAGTCACTTGGACAATGAAACGTCCGCGCGTTCAAGCCCTTGCCGCAGGTACAGTCTTTGAACTTAAAGCCGCTGAAACGTTGAATAAGAAAGATTTACAAACACTCGGCGAAAAAATTTTTGAAGGTTTCGGCACGCGCAGAGAAGAAGGTTTCGGTCAGGTACGAATTTGGAAGGCAGGGCAGTTTGAACTTGCCGCGCCTAAGGATAAAAATAAACCCTCAAAAGATAAAAATAAATCCTCGAAGGATAAAAATAAATCCTCCGCGCAGATTAAACTTTCCAACGAAACGATTGAGACTGCAAAAAAAATTTTACTCGCCAAATGTTTGGAGCAGATGCGAATTTACGCGAATGAGGACGGCGAAAAATTAAGTCTGCAACTTAAAGGCGGAAATTATACGCATTTCTTTTCGCGCCTTGACAAGATTCTTGCAAGCGTCGACCCCAAAAATTTCCGCGCAGAATTTAAAGCGCAGCTTGAACTTGAAATTAACGCATCCAAAAACACGGAAGAAAGTCGCGGCAGTACGCAGTTTGAAGATAACTTGAATAAATTTACTATGGCGAATGAGCAAACATTTTTCAACGTGTTGACCGGTAAAGCCGAGTTGTCGTATGAAAGCCGTGACTTGAAAAAAGATTTGGTACGTGACGATGAAAAACGGAAGGCGCTGTTCAAAGATATTCCTTTAAACACAAAAGATTACGCCGACGCATTTTGCTTTGAGTACCTGCGAAATTATTTCCGCGTTGCACGTAAGGCGGCGGCTACTGCGAAGGGAGGCGGTGACAGATGAATAAGGCAAGCATTATCGGCAAAATTTTAATCGAGGGCGACTTGGTATTGGTGTCCCCGCTTTTAATAGGTGACGGCGAAGGCGAAACGTCCGAAAATAAAAAAGACATTCACGTTTTAAAAAAGAAAAACATAGAAAAGCAAAAAGAAATTCCGTTTATACCCGGCACGTCACTTTGCGGCGTCCTGCGCGAATATATGACAGGCATTGAACCTAAGGCAGTCGCAAAACTTTTCGGCGACGCTACAAATTCTCAGAGCGCCATTCAATTTGACGACATAGAGCTTAAAGACGGTAAAATAATTTCGCGTGACGGCGTAAGCATTGACGGCTTGACAGGTACCGGCATTGACGGCGCAAAGTACGATTATGAGGTGATTGACAGAGGTGCAAGCCGTAACCTTCGCATTTTGATAAATCTGCGCGGCGCAAGCGCCGATTCTGAAAATTTTGACGCCGCGAATTACACGTTGAATGAAGTTCAAAGCACGGTTGATGAATTAATCGTAAGACTTCAACACGGCATAAGGTTGGGCGCCTTGACTGCAAAGGGATTCGGTCTTACTAAGATTAAAAACTTGACCGCCAATTTTTACGACTTCCGCAATAAAGCCGACGTTGTCGCGTGGCTTACCGATACGCCGGCGTCACGACAAATTACGCCTTCCGCCAAAACCATTTCAGACGACCCTGCCGACTTCATTGTCGACGCGCAGTTTAAATTCAATTCGTCATTCATTGTCCGCAACTACCAAGTCAGCGCCGAAGATAAGAGGAATAAAATTTCAGCCGTCAGCTTGCGAAGTAAAAACGACTTCGTGATACCCGGTACCAGCTTGAAGGGAATTTTCCGTCACCAAGCAGAAAAAATTTTCCGTACGCTTAAACTTGACGTGACAAAACTTGAAAAGCTTATGGGCACTTCAAAAGACTCCGGCGAAAAAATTAAAAGCCGCTTTATCGTGGCAGAAAGTTATATTGCACCGGACAAAGTTGCCGAAATTAATCACACGCGAAACAAAATTGACAGATTCACCGGCGGCACGTTGCAGGGGACGCTTTTCACTACCAAGCCCGTGTATCAGAAAACTTCCGAACCTACCGTGACGATTCATTTTGAAATAAGAAACGCGAAAGATTTTGAGGCGGGTCTGGCGTTATTTTTACTGCGCGATATGTGGAAAGGCAACGTTGCAATAGGAGGCGAAAAGTCAATCGGACGCGGCACGGTAAGCGGCATCAGCGCCGAAATAAAATTTCAAGGCAAGACGTACAAACTCGGTGACGGCGGCAAGGTAGTTGAAGGCGACGCGACAAAACTTTCAGCGCTTGCCGAAACGCTTAAGAATTGGGGTGATGATTAATGAGCGGCTTAGACTTGGCAAAGGAAGTCGGATTGCAACTGCACGAAGGCAAAATTATTTGCGAACGTGTAACTTGCGGCTGTACGTTGAGCGACGTTGAAAAAATTCTTGCCGAAAAATTTACAGACTCCCGCGCAGTTTTTATCGCGTGGCAGATTCAAAGTGTTGTTTGGGGAACTTATGAAGGCGGCAAACTTAATCTGCGCGACAAAACGTCACCTAAACCTGAAAATTGGCTTGAGTGCAGAATTTTTAATGCTACAGAAGAAATTCACCTTAAGCGCCGTGAAAATGTTTTAAGCGGACGCTACATTAAAGACGTAGAAGGTAAAGACGTGAAAGGCGAGGGAAAATTTTACGTTGACAGCTTTGCGCGTCTTTGGGGCGAATGTGAAAAAAAAATCAGCGCGGCGGACGGATATGTAAATCTGCTTGACAGAGGACGCAAACTTTACATGGAAATTCCCTGCGAAAAAGGCGGCGCGAAGTACTACGGACTTTTGACGCGAAATTACATTGACAGCGATGAGCATACGGGGCTTTCCGGCTACACGGATTGCCGTTTTGTTGCGATTGAACCGGCGGAAGAGGTGAAATAAATGGCAAATAGCTACTATCGCGGCAACAACAACTTGAATGAAATGTCAAAGGCAACGGCGCCTTACAACTTCGTGTCACTGCCTGATAAGCCGTTACCTGCCGAAGTCACGGACGTTGCAAGCTTTAAATCTCACATTGCTGACGGCGAAACATTCAGCGGAGAAATTCAACTTGACATTGAAACGCTGACGCCGATGTTTATAGGCGGCAATACCAAAGACACGTCGATAACTTTTTCTCCGCTCGGTACGCCGATTATTCCCGGCAGTTCTCTGCGCGGTATGTTTAAAAATATTTTTAAAATCGTGACGTGCGGAACTTTTCGCGGTGTCACGACGTCCCAACGCAAGGGCGAAGATTTTAACGACGAACATATTTACTTCCGCTGTCTCATGGCGACTGACAAAATGCCGGAATGGACTAAAGATTTGAACGCGCTTTACAAGAGCCGCATGGAAGGTGAAAAAGGTAAAAATGCCCGCGCAGGTTTTTTGATTCAAACTAAGGACAACAAATACTTTATCGCGCCGCTGTTGCCGAAATTGGAACGCAAAAACGATTACATAATGATGAAAGATTTTCAGCATGATTATGGTAAAGTAGCTCTTTGCGATTCATTTATATTATGGGACAAGGGTACTGCGTATTGCGTGACAGGTAACCAATGGGCAAAAAACCCTGAAAAGTTGCTGGACAGAAATGCTTACGAAAAATTTAAAAAAAGTTTGAAAGGCTTGACTGACGAAGAACGCGCCAAAAAAATTGCCGAGACGAGATATGGTAAGCAAATAATTCGCTTTGTTAAAATTGAGTATATCGATTGGAGCAAGCGCGTTGAATTGCCGGAAGATGTACGCTTGTCCTACGTACACGACAGAAACAGGCGCGGCGTTGATCTTTTTAAAGATAGTGGCAAGCGCAAAAAAACAAACTTTGATACGGGAATTTTAAATCGCAGTCAACTTAAAGGGCTTGTGAAAAATCTTCCTGACGACGTTCAAAGTTTAGTACCTTGTCACTATCTTGAAGAAGACGGCAAAGTTACGGCGTTCGGTCACGGTCAATGTTTCCGCATTCCATACAGAAATGCAATAGGCGACGTTGTATCTGCGGAATTGCGGCAAGAAAGCACAGAGTTTGTGGACTTTGCCGACGCGGTTTTCGGCTGTGAAAAATATTGGGCAAGCCGCGTATTTTTTGACGACGCCATAACGTCCAATGCCGAGACCTTAACTAAAGCTCCCGCGCATCCTTTAATGCAACCCAATCCCACTTCCTACCAACTTTATCTTAAACAAAGAGGAGAAAAACTTAATCATTGGGATACGGAAAAAGCAAAGATTCGCGGCTACAAAATGTATTGGCATAAAGACGGCAATATTGATGATTGGCATGCCACGCAGGCTGAATTGGATCTTGACGCCGATAAAGATAAAGATAAACGTTTGATTAAGGATTTGACGCCGCTTAAACCCGGTACAAAATTTATTTCAAAGATTCGTTTTCAAAATTTGAGTGCGGTTGAACTCGGTGCGCTTATGATGATTTTCAATTTAAACGACGCGAAAAAGCCTGCGTACAAAATCGGTATGGGCAAACCTTTAGGTTTCGGCAGTGTAAAAATTACACCGACGCTTTTTGTAGAGACTGCCGACGCTTACACAACACTTTTTGACGACGGCGGCTTTAAAAATCCCTACGCTGAAAAATCGCCCGCCGAATATCTTGACGCTTTCAAAAAATATCTTGCCGATAAAAAAATATTCGCAACGTGGGAAAAAGTTATGAAGGAGTTAAACGCCATTATGGATTTTGGCATTACCGTTAAAAAAGATTGGAATAGCAAAGTTGCGCAAATTCCCAGTGACTTTAAAGACAAGAAAAATAAATTTTTGACACGCGCAGTGTTGCCGAGTATTCTTGAGGTGGTAAAGTGATCGGCGCGGTACATTACAAATTGCGTGCTATGCATTCTGCGCGGCTACCTTTCATAAACGGCAGACTTATGCACGCCGCCTTTTTTAAAATTCTTCACAACATTGCGCCGGAGATTGAAACTTTTGTTCACGAAAATATGAACATAAAGCCTTTCACGGTGTCATTTCTCGACCCGCTTTCCGACTTGTCGATATTTGAGGACAGGTGGCAGGTTAAGCGCGGCGATAAATTTTTTTGGCGCGTCACCGGCTTGAACGAAGAAATTTTAAATGCCGCGTTGAATGTCCCCGAAGGCTACGAACTTCAGGCAGGGAATTTGACTTTGGAAGTTGAAGACGTCGACTCAAAAATTATTTCGGCGGAAGATTTTATTTTGAACGTCAAAGAACTTTTACCTGCCGCAGAGATTGAGTTTGAATTTTTAACGCCGGTATCTTTTCGCATTGACGACTACGACGCGCCGCTACCGCGTGCAGAATTAATTTTCCCTTCGCTTGCCGATAAGTGGACGCAAGCCCAAATGCCTGCCGACGCCGATAAAAAAATTATTCGCGATCTTGCCTCGCAGATTCGCCTAACAGAATGGCAGGGACAAAGTAAAAAATTTTATTTCGGACGTGACAGAGGGACGTTGGCTTTCTGGGGAAAATTTCGCTACAGCTTACGGCAATTTGATGACGACGTGAAAAAAGTTTTTATGTTGCTTGCAAAGTTCGCCGAGTACTCCGGTACCGGAAGGTTGAGCGGTCAAGGTTTCGGTCAAACGCGCGTAAAATTTTAAAACTTAGTCTACAAATTTAATCCGCAGTTTAATCCCGTCGACACGGCGGGATTTTTTCTTTGACTGAAAATTTTCACCGTGATAAACTTTCGGCTATGAAGTAATTAATTTGTTATGATATACCGGAAGACAGCGTACGCGCCAAAATTGTACGCTACCTTGAAGAATTTGCCTACCGAATGCAGTACAGCATTTTCAACTACAGTACACAAAAATTGCAAAGGCAGTCTGAAAAAGTTGCTACGTTTAAAACCGTTGATGAACTGCGCGGCGCAGAAGGTATTGCCGCCAAAAATTATTTCTCCGCGTTTCCTGAACTGATTAATATAACGCGCTGGTCTTGGAAAGGTCGCTCCCAACACCCCGCCGCAGATCCTGTCAATGCACTTTTAAATTACGGCTACGCCTTCCTTGAACGTGAAGTCAGAATAGCCGCCGCAGTTGCAGGTATGGACGCACGTTTCGGCTTTTTCCATTCAAATGACGGCAGAAAAGATTCTTTGGTTTATGATTTAATGGAACTTTTCCGCCAGTCGGTTATTGACAGGTTTGTATTGACTTTATTAAATCGGAAAATGATTTCGCCTGATGACTTCGATAAATCTAAAACCGATTGCCGCCTGACTTTTGACGCCGTGAAAATTTTTTGTACGCGCTACGAAGAATATATGTCTAAAAAGTACAGCGAATACGACGGCAAAAATACTCGTGATGTTATCTGCGAACGCATTAAAACTTTTGCGGAATGTCTGCGGCGCTGAAAAATTTTTCTTGCAATTTTTTTCAGTCTATGGTATAAACTGCACAGTTGAAATTTTTGACGCAGAATTTTTTTGGAAAATGAT
>CAMJNB010000046.1 GCA_946407175.1 uncultured Selenomonadales bacterium
CCCGCTATTGCTATTCCGATTATCCCCGTTATTATTCTTAGAAACAAATCGTCACTCCCTTTTTAGATCGATAGATCGATAGTGGTTGGATCGATAGTTTACCATCGATCCATCGATCTACCGATCTACCGATCCATAATACACTTCCAAATATTTTTCGGCAACGCTTTCAATATATAATTTCTTCGCCGCATCGGGTACGCGCGCAGATATTTTTTTATAAGCGTCATCGTCATTGGCAAGCTCCGTCAAAATTTCCGCCAACTGTTCAATCGGCACCTTGTCATTTTTATCAAGTGAAAAGACAATTCCCGCCGATTCGCCCGTTGCAGTCTTTAACATCTCTGCAGATTCGCCTAAGTCCGAACATACTACGGGACGTCCGCTAAAAAAGCTGTCGATTATCATAAGCGGAAAACTTTCGCCCAAAAATTCACTCGGCAACAATCCGATATCAGCCGTCGCAAGATAATCGCGCACATTGCTTTTAAAGCCGGTTAAATGCACAAACTCCGGCACGTGACCTTTCAGCTTGTCGTACATTTCGCCGCTGCCTACCAATACCAAATCGATTCTGCGCGAACTGTTTTTATTGGCAAGCGTCACTGCGTCAATGGCGGACTGCCAACCTTTTTCGGGAATGGCGCGGCTTACCGTACAGCAGACAAAGGCGTCCTGCGGAATATTCAGTTCACTGCGCGGAATGGGATTTATTTGCGAAAGTTCAAGACCGTTGCCGATTTTATGAAAAATTTCATTCGGCGTCCAATCGTGCTCCGTGAAAGGCTTTAAATTCTTTTCGGCAATGTAAATGAAGGCGTCGACAGAATTTTTAACGCGGTTAAGCAGGTTGACCAAGTGTACTTCCGCCGTTGCCTCGTACATGCCGTGAAGTGTCACGACGTGATGAAGTGCCGGATTTTTTTCAGCCACGTAGCTTACCGCCTCGTCAACGGAACCGTGATGCGAATGAATCACGTCAATTTTAAATTCGTCCACAACCTCCGCAAGTCCGTCCGTCTTACCTAAACGCAATAAAGGCACGTCGCCGTGCAACTTCTTTCTAATGTCGGGCAGTTCGTCACTCATTTGAAAATCTATCACCGTGACGGGATAACCGATTCGACTGTATTCATTAGCTAAAATCAGCGGGAAGGTCTCACCGCCACCGATACTCAATGCAAAGACACACATTAAGATATTCGGCTTGCGACGCACGCTTAAAATTTTATTCACGTCAAAATATTTTTTGAGCTCCTCAATATCCGTACCACCGTAGTAGCTGAAGAAATGCTCCTCCAACTGCGCGAAATGCTTTTCATGCACCGAAGGCGTGACGTGATAATTTTCCGCGACAAATTCGGCAAGGCGTTGATGTTCCTCGTAATAGCGCGGCTCTCTTTGAATTTTAAGCGACGTACTTTGTTTGTGGACGCGATAAAAATTCGTAGCCGCCGCCGTGTAATAGACGCAACCGCCTTTTATTATGTCGAGATAAAAAAGCCAATCGCCGCAAAGTTTCATATCCTGCCACATTTCACGAACTTTTTCACGAATACAGGTTGGCTTGCGAAATACGGCACTGCTGACATTGGGAATGATATTTTTCACGCCGAATCCGCACTCAACCAATTCAGCGGCAGTAACGGCAAAATTTTTCGTCCAATCAAACGCCTTTATGTCGGCTAAGTATTCGTCCGTCGAAAAAGTTTTAACGCCGTCTTGCATAAAATCTGACCGTGCAAAGGCAAGCTGTACCGCGTCATCGGTGAAGGCGTCAACCAGCGATTCCAAAAAATTTTCAGCGCTGTAGTCGTCCGATTCGGCTATCCAAATTAAACTGCCTTTTGCCGCGTCAATGCCGCGTTGCCACTGTATGAAGGCGCCGCCGGAATTTTCGGTGTTAAAAATCCTGCGCGTATTTTCTTTGTGCAACTCGTAAAATTCATTCAAAATATCGCGGCTGTCATCGGTCGACGCGTCGTCAAGCAGAATCACTTCAAAATTTTTGTACGTCTGATTATAAATCGTTTCAAGGCGTTGGCGCAGATATTGAGCGTGATTGTAATTCGGCACAATGACGCTGACAAGCCCAGTGAATTTGGACTTACTCAACTTCCATAACTTCACGCCGTCGGAAGTTTTAGCCTTTGACGTTGAAAGTTTTAACAGCGCCGATTTAGCCGCCGCCTTTGTAGGCAGGAAAATTTTTTCATGAACCGTCGGCAATTTCTCTTCCACTACATCTTCAGCTTTACGTACGAACTTTTTAAATTTCGGATTGGTGAAAATGCGGTAAGCTTTTAACTTTAAATTTACGTCGCCGTTATCAATTTCTCCGCCTTCATCAGCCGGTTTATCGCCGGAAAAAACTTTTCTGACTAACGAACCCATACCGCGCAGAGGTGCCGTGACTTTCCATGACGTGGAATTTAAAAGCGTCTGCGCCAATTTTTCAAGCTCGTGATTCTGCGCCAAAAGTGCGGTAATTTTTTCTTCGCGTGCGTCAAGTTGCTTTTCGTACTCGGTAAGCTGTTCTTCACGCTCGGCAAGCTGTGAATTACGCGCGGCAATTTGTTTTTCAAGTTCATTACTTTCGTCAATCAACATTTGATTGGCGTACTCCAACTCGTCATTGTAGCGGCTTATGATATTGTTGACGTTTTCAAGCTCGGAAACCTGCTCGCTTAAATTTTTTACCGTATTTTTCAGCGTTGCGTTGTATTCGGCAAGATTTTTGTTAATGTTTTGAAGATGTTTATTTTGATTGCTAAGGTCGGAATTTTGATTGCTAAGGTCGGAATTTTGATTTTCAAGCTCGACAGTTTTAGTTTGCAAAGCGACGTTGGAAGATTGAATCTGCGCGATAGCGGCGTTAAGCGTTTTGGCGTAGTTAAGGTCAATTTTACCGCGAACTTCAACGGTTACATTGCCGCTTAATTTTTCGTCAACGTAAAATACAAACTGAGGGTCGTTGGTCAAAAATCTGTAAAAGCCGTCGACAATTTCATTAGCGTTGGTATACGTCACGTAATAATCTTTGCCGTTTACCGTGAAGGCGTCAAGCTTTAGCGAGATAAAATTTTCGTCGGGGTCGAAACGTATTAATTGAATTGGATTAGGCGAGTTGAAAAAATATTTTGCGTAGAAGTTACCGGACGGCTCCACGAAAATATATTTGTCAACACGTTCATCGGCGTTAAAGTCATTGCCTGTGTCAAAGTACACATAACCGTGCGGCAGTGAAAGTTTCTGTGCAAGGTTAAACACGTCGGTATTGCCGGTATCGCGCAGAAAAGCTTTTTCGTCGTAGTTGTACAGCGCCTTGACTTCAGCGGCTTGCTTATCATTGGACAAAATTTTTTTCAGCAGATTAAGCGCGATAAGCTGAAATGTACCGGAAAAAGGCGTGTCGGTGTTTTCAAGGCAAATCTGCGCGAAGGCGAATTGACGATTAATCTTGCCGTCCACTACAAATTTTTCTGCGGCGGGAAAGACTTCAAGGAAAAATTTGTCGTCACGGAAATTTTTTATCGCGCTGTCAAGTACAAAGTACATTTCCGTTTCACCGCGTACACGCTTATTAAATGTTGACGCGGACATATTGTCACGGTGCTTAAGGCGTAAACGAAACTGCACAAGCTTTTCATGCATAATGTAAAAATTCGCGTGAAAACAAAGATTAACCCACATTGAATAATCCGGCAACTGCCAAAGTCACTGCACGTCGTAAAGACTATACTTAGTATAAGCGTCCCGCCGAATTAAAAGGCTTGGGTGGCACAGACAATTACCGTTATAAAAAAAATAATTCAGCCACTCGGCGCGGGAGCGGTTGGGCTTATCAAAAATTGTCGCGTAAAAATCGCCTTCATCAAGCGTCTGTAAATTGCCGTCCTCATCAATGAACTCGGCAAGCGTAAAACAGGCGGCGTATTCTTCATTCGCGTCAAGAAATTCAACCTGCTTTGCAAGTTTATCGGCGGACCAAGTGTCGTCGGAATGGTGAATTGCAATGTACTTACCCTGCGCGGCGACAAAACATTCTTGAGACGCAAGGCGCGGACCGCGATTTTCCGTGTACAAAAAAGTTTTTATGCGCGGATCGTCGAAACTTTTTATAACGTCATGCGTTTTGTCGGTGGAGCCGTCGTCGTAGATTAAAAGTTCAAAATCTGTAAAAGTTTGGTCAAGCACGCTTTGAATGGCGGCGGCAATGTACGCGGCGTGATTGTAGCTTGAAAGTATCACGCTGACAGTCGGCTTTTTACTTTCAATTTTTGAAGGCGGTATCGGTATTCTGCCTAAAATTTTTTTAACGGGAGATTTATTTTTTTTCGAGTTACTTTTAGCCATTGGTACCCGCCTTTTTCGGAATTACGCTTGACAAGTCGACAAGGCAACCTGCCCAACTTAAACCTACGCCGAAACCGGTTAAAAGGACGTTGTGCAAATTTTTCACGTCAACCGAAGTTACAACCTCTTCAATCGCGTAGGGAACACTGCCGGAGACCAAATTGCCTGCGTGCGTAATTTTGTTGTGGTATGGGACATTTTCCAACGCGGCTTTCTTCTGCACGTAACCGAGCATAAATTCATTTGCCTGATGAAAAATGCAGTAGTCCAAATCTGCACGGGTGATATCGGCAAGCTTAAGTACGTCGTCTACAAGTTTAGGTACTTCGCGCAGAGTAAAGTAAGCAATAGCCATGCCGTCCATGTAAACTTCGTAGTTGGAGTGATAATTTTTATTTTCGTCGTAGTCAAAAACTTCCGGCGTACTGCGCGGCGTTAAGCGACTGCCGCCTACCGGAATATAAAGTCTGTCGTAGCGTGAACCGTCCGTGCCGAATACGAAGGCGCGAATATTTTCTTTGTCCTCGTCAACGCCTTCAATCCATGTAGCCGTTGCACCGTCGCCGAAAAGCGGTCGAACCGACGTATCCTTCACGTTAATGTATTTTGAATAGACGCTTGACGTGAGAAACAAAACATTTTTCGCGATACCCGTTTCAATCAAGCCTTTAGCCGTTGCCAGTCCGTAAATGTAGCCGGAACAACCTAAGGCAATGTCCATTGAACCGACTTTTTGAGAGAGTCCCAAGCGATATTGCAGGTGCGGGGATGTATGCGGCATTTGGTAATCGGGGTGTTGCGTGCAGAGCAAAATGAAATCTGTTTCATTGCGGTCAATATCGTATTCATCAAAAAGTTTTTCAGCGGCTTTAAATGCCAAATCGCCGGCAGATTCGTCATCGGCAACAATGCGGCGGTCGACAACGCCCAATTTTTTGCTGAAACGTTCCTCAACAATGTCACTGTTTTTTTCTATTTTTTCAGGCAGGTATGAAGATACAGCCTTAATTTTTGCAAACATAAATTTTTCCTCACAAAAACTATTAAACTATCAACTATCAACTATCGATCTATCCACTATCGATCTATCGATCTATCCACTATCGATCTATCGATCTAATCATCGCGCAGATTCTTCTGACGTCGTCCGCCGTCAAATCGCCGTACATTGGCAAACTTAAAACCTGCTTGCCGATAACTGTAGCGACGGGCAAATTGTCTTCACTCGACGAATTTAATTGACGGTAGCACGTATAATCACTGCAAAGCGGGTGAAAATATTTCCGCGTGTAGACGTTATATTTTTTCAATTCGTCATAAACGTAGTCACGCGACTTGCCGAAAACTTTTTCATCAATGCGAATGACGTAGTATTGGTAATTGCGCTTGACGTTATCGCCGCACTTCGGCATAAGCGTGATACCTGCGACGTCGCCCAATTCCTCGTCATAAACCTTGTGAAGGGCAAGACGTTTAGCCTGTTCGCTTTCAACGTAGCCTAACATAATTCTGCCGACAGCCGCGCGAACTTCGTCAATCTTGCCGTTAATGCCGGGCATCACGACTTCTTCTTCATTTTTAATGCCGAAATTTCTAAGCAAGTCAATTCTTTGCTTAAGGTTTTTATCGGCAAAGACCAACGCGCCGCCTTCAAGCGTATGATAAAGTTTCGTGGCGTGAAAACTGAACATTGAAATATCACCGAAAGTGCCGATACCTTGACCGTCAATTTCTACGCCGAAAGCATGAGCCGCGTCGTAAACAACCTTAAGCCCGTACGTATCGGCAACCTGCTGAATTTTTTTCACGTTGCACGGCGTGCCGAATACGTGAACCGCCAAAATTGCGCTGGTACGCGGCGTTATCATGGATTCAATTTTATCGGCGTCAATGTTCATAGTCTCTTCGTCGATATCGCAGAAAATAGGGTTGATGTTGTTCCAACTCAAAACGTGCGGCGTTGCGGCGAAGGTAAAAGGCGTCGTGATAACGTCACCTTGCAGACGCAGACTCTGTACGGCAACCATAAGGGCGATTGTGCCGTTGTTGAATACGGAAAGGTAGGGAACTTTTAAAAATTCCTTAAGCTCATCTTCCAATGCAAAATGTTGCTTGCCGCCGTTGGTAAGCCACTTAGATTCCCAAATTTCGCGCAGTGTTTCAGTGACTTCCTCAAGCGCGGGAAGTACGGGGCGCGTCACGTAAATTTTCTCTTTAAAAGGTTCTATTTTTGACAACAGATTAACCTCCGATTTCAAATTAGTTTAAACTGAAATATTATAGTGGACGGCAGGGATAATTGCAAAAAAAAATTTACCGCGCAGGGTGCGGCAGGAAAATCATTTTGACGGCAGAATATTTCTGATTAGTTTAACGCAAAACAAAGGGGATTTGTTTATGGATACAACTAAAGAAAAGGATTGGGGCAAAGAGTTGAAAGAATGGGTAATATCCATTTCGGCGGCAATTATAATTGCACTTATAATTCGTACATTTATAGTGGAACTTTACATTGTGGACGGACCGAGTATGAAACCGACGTTGCAGGACGCTGAAAGATTGGTCGTCAACAGATTTATTTATCACATTCGCGAGCCTTTGAAAGGTGAAGTCATCGTCTTTCGCTATCCGCGTGACACCAGCCGCGATTTTATAAAGCGCGTAATTGCTACGGCAGGTGATACCATTGAGATTCGTGACGGTCGCGTTTATGTAAACGATCAACTTCAGCGTGAAGATTATATTTTGGAAAAGACGCGCACTGAATATCCTAAGGTTACTATACCGGAAGGAACTGTGTTTGTTATGGGCGATAACAGAAATAATTCAGAAGACAGCAGGTTTGCCGACGTAGGATTTGTGCCGCTGAATTTAGTCAAGGGTAAAGCGGTTTTAATTTTTTGGCCTGTTGACGACTTCAAAACGTTGCCGTGATTAGCTTTCAGCTGTCAGCTTTTAGCTTTCAGAATCTGTAAGTTGCAAGCTATAAGCTCTAAGCTTTTACTAAGCTTTTAAGCAGAGGAAGTGATTACATTGAAAAAATTTTTTGCAACATTTTTCACACTGATAACGCTGATAATTTTTTCGTCCGCCTGCATTGCCGCTGAAAAATATCCGCCGCCTGAAGTAGAAGTAAAAGAAGTGGTGCCCTATGACAGCGACGCCGGTAATTACGCAAATTATACCGTGCAAGCCGAAATTAAACTTTACGCCGCGCCGCGCAATAATCGAGTTATCGGCAATTTGCAGACCGGAGACAATGTAAGGCGAACTTCAAGCGTCACTTATGCAAATCCCTCCGCTCATTCCGTGAAAATTTTAAAAACCTTTCAAGCCGCAACGTCACCTAAAGGCGAATTTCGTAAGACGCTGAATGAAGGCGACTTTGTTTACCTGCTTATGCCGCTTAGAAGAGGTTATCTCGGCTGGTACAACGGGGGTCACGTTTGGAATATCAGCGCTAAAAATATTAAAAATTTTATCGCGCCCGATGTTGAAAATGCGTGGGGCGAATATCAAGGCG
>CAMJNB010000047.1 GCA_946407175.1 uncultured Selenomonadales bacterium
AAAGTTGCCGTCAAACTTCATACCGGCGAAAAACACGGTCCCAACATTTTGCCGCGCGACATGGTCAAAGACTTCATGGCGCAGGTACCCGACAGCGCTATTGTCGAATGCAACACGCTTTATCAAGGCGACCGTTTCACGACGGAAGGACACCGCGACACGTTAAAGGTAAACGGCTGGACTTTCTGCGACGTTGACATTATGGACGAAAATGAAGAGACAGTCAGTCTGCCGGTACGCAACGGTTTCCATTTGAAAGAAGTTGCAATGGGCGGACATATGGTAAACTACGATTCCATGATAGTCTTAACCCATTTCAAAGGACATTATATGGCAGGCATGGGCGGAAGTATGAAGAATATTGCAATAGGTTGCGCGTCCGGTCATCTCGGTAAAGCTCAAGTTCACGGCGTCGACCCCAATAACGTGCCGGAAGATTTTTATTTCATGGAGCTTATGGCGGACAGCGCGGCGGCGACGTGTCAATATTTCGGCAAGCACATCGTCTTCATTAACGTTATGCGCAGACTCAGCGTCGATTGTGACTGCGCGGGCGTGACGGCGGCTGAACCTACTATGGCTGATATCGGTATTGCCGCGTCGACAGACATTCTTGCAGTGGATCAAGCTTGCATTGATATGATTTACAATGCCGCCGACAGTCACGACTTGAAAGAACGCATTGAAAGTCGCGTCGGTATGCGTCAACTTTCTGCAATGGCTGAAAAAGGTCTCGGCAATCCGCAGTACGAAATTATTGAGATTGACTGATAACGTCTGCAATTCAGCGTGGCGAAAAATATTTGAGTCAGCAATATCATAAATATTTAATTCGGTAACTATAAAAAATCCCGCCTGATTTTAGACGGGATAATTTTTTTGCGTAAATTTTTAGGTCAAAATTACTTATTATCTGCGCGGCGATTAAGCGCCTGCGTATGCGTCGAATCGATAGCAATTTTACCACGCGCTAATCCGAGTGCAACACCGGCGGCAAAAGCTTGGGCTACGGCAGGGAAAACTCCGCGCCCCGAATCGTCATTTGTGACGGTAGGCTTTTTGTACATTTCTTTCAAACCAATCACTCCAAGTACAAAATTTGTTTCCACTGCAAATCACGAATCATATCGACGAGGTCTACTTCCAATGCCTCTTCGTCAACATCGTACTTTTGCAAAAACTTATCTTTAATTTCATTGACGGTAGCGTTGCCGTCCGCCGAATTTATGAAAAATGCCGCCGTAGCGTTCAAGTAATACATTGACAGAGTTTCCGCGCAAATTATCAAAATGTCTTCGTTCATACGCTTTTTAACATAGGCGGCGACGGGAACTTTATCTTTTATCCATTCAAATACCATTTACTTTTTCTCCAAAATTTTAAAGCCGTCTTTTTTTTCAATGGGAGCTGCGTCAAAAAATTTGCGAGCTAATGCAGCGAGTACAGGTGAAGCTGTTATAACAGTAGGATGTGCAATCTCAGCCAAATTTGTAACGATAGGGCGAAAATATTTTTCTTTCATCAAAATCACTCCTTAATTAGAATTGCGGTGCGAAATGCCCGGCAATTTATTCACGGGTGACGCCTTAATCGCGTGAGTAACTTTGCGAGCCGTAGCGTAACCTGCCATGCCTGCCGCCGCCGCAGCTACAACGCCTAAAGGAATTAAGCCCAAATTGTCCATAAGATCCGAATTTACAACAATCGGACGCTTGTACATTTCTTTCAATGCAATTCACCTCTTAAAATTAAAGTGCAATATCAATATCAACGTGATTTTTAACGTTGCTGGTCTGGCTGTCTTCGTCGATTGAATCGATATATTTTTTTACTTCCGGCAAGTGCCAAGCGTCAATGCCCTTTTCAAGCCAAATTTCTTTGACGGATTTTTCAAGGACGTTGCCGATTATGAAAGGCGCCATGCAGTCAATGCGAAAATCGCCGTTGGGTCTTATGATGCCACCGGAATTTACTTCTGCAACGTAGCGATCCATCTGCGCTTTAAGTGACGCCGAACGCTGAATGGTAATTTTGCCTTGATATTTTTGAGTAAGCTCCTCAATCTGCGCGTACATGAAATTTTTTTGCTCATCGTCCAAAATAATTTCGGCATTGTTATAGGCGCGACCACTGGGCAAAACTTCGCCGAGAATGATTGAGTTTGCGCCGAGTTTGTAGGAAAGTTGTACCATATCTTCAATTTTTGAAATATTGCCAGGCGTGACGGTATGCGCAATGACAAGCGGTATACCTGCGTCACTGATTTCAAGTGCGCCGTTGCAAGCCCTTTCAAAACTGCCTTTCACGCCGCGAAAGCTGTCATGTATTTCAGCCGTCGAGCCGTCAATGGAAATTTGAAACCAGAAGAAACGGTATTTTGCAAAACGTTTAACTTTTTCTTTTGTCATCAAAAGCGCATTGGATATCACAACGAAACTTGTACCGTCGTCGTGCAAAATGTCCATAATGTCAAAAAGTTTGTCGCCGAGAATCAACGGTTCCCCGCCGGAAATAATGCATTGAAAAATGCCGCCGTCACTAACAATTTGCCGCGAAAGTTCGCACCATTTTTCAGGCGTCATCAAAGTTTCTCTGTCGGCGTCGCCGGAGCGATTGTAGCAATGTTTGCAAGCTAAGTTACATTGTCCGGTAAGTTCAAACTGCAACGTAATTGGGTAAGTCATTTTGGTAGGGTACGCGCCGGAATTTTGCAGGACGTTTAAGTTTGTCCTTATAACCTGCAAATTCCTTTCGTCCAGCGTCCGGTACTTTTTCACGTAATTTTTCAAATTAGGTGTTCACGCTCCTTTATTTTTTTGCAAAGGCTTTTCATCATATTGTGAAATTCGGTTACCGTCATATCCGAGAAAAAATTTTCGTAAAAATATTTTCCGTCACAAAATTTCGGACGATTATCATAAATCTTGCACAAATTTTTTTCCGTGAGATTTTTGCAAACGCCGTCGCCTCTGTCAAAAACTTTCATCTCTTCGATTAAGTCGACGTGCAGGCAACAGCCTCCGCAACATTCGCAAGGGTAGGGATAATATTTTTCCATTTAGCACCGTAATTTCATCAGCTGTAAGATTTATCCATTTCGGCAATCATATCGTCTAGGTCTGAATTAAGGCGTTTAACTTCGTCGAAAAAACTTTTTATTTCATCAAGCTGTTGCCGTATTTCTTTTATCGATTTTTCCATGTCTTTTAATTCGACGAGTATGGATAAGTCCACTTTCAACGCTTTTGAAATTTGAATCAACAGCGGCAGGGAAATTGCCTTGCTTGTCGAGCCGCTTTCAATCTGCGAAAGGTAATTTTTATTTATGCTGACTCTTTCGGCAAGTTGCGCCTGCGTCAAATTGCGCATCTTGCGAAAATATTGTATACGCAGTCCGATATACTGAAGTTCCTTGCTGCAATCGCTTGTTATCGGCGCAATTTTCTCTCCCACAAAAATTCCTCCTCACAAGTTAAATTCTAACATAATCAAATTAAAAAGAGTGTACCTTGTAGCGGGATTTTTCAACCGCGCAGATACACTTTTACATTTAAATTTGAAATGTTTCGTACGAATTATTTTGCCGTGACTGCGGAAGAAATTATGTCGGCGTCCGTGAATGTTACGGGATTGATAAGCATAAACGCTGACGCAGAAATTATCGCCGCTAAAAGTCCCGCGCATATTTTCATGTAAAAAATATTTTTAGCCGATTCGCCTTCAGCATTATCAGCTTGATTTTCAGTTTGCTTTTGAGACTTTCGCAAAAAATAAATCATTGAGCCGAGTAAAATTATAATCACGGCTAAAGTCACGGCAATTTTTTCTTTGTGCCAAATTCTGAATTGAACCTGCACGGAAACATCTTTGCCGCTTGTAATGGACGAGGCTAAATTCCAACTCAAAGTTTTGTTGTCATTTGAAACGTGTTGCGCATTATTTTTTTCCGCCGCGTAGGGAAGATTTATCACCATGTCGAATTTAATCTGCGGCATCATAGATTGAACAAGCGTGTTGTCGAGATATTCTTCGCTGTCCTCCGGCGCCTCTGAAAGGAAATCGAAACTGTACGCGTCGAAAAACCAGCCTTTACGCTGTTGAATACCTTTCGCCTTGCCGGTTTTACTGCCGAAAATGTCAATCTTCTGCGCGGCGAACTGTTCAATACTCTGATACTGCGTAGTAATTCTGTAGCCGGACATGTTGCCGCTTGAAACGGGAGAAATTTCAGTCGCGCGGTTACTGCGCTCCATGTCATTTTTCCAACCTTCTATGTGTTCGCGCAGAATCGGCACGCCCATAATTTCGGTGTTCAGCGTGACTTTGCCGCTGTCGTCAATCGCCAAATTTGATTCGGCTTGAAAGCAACCTGCGCTGAAAAGACTTGCAAACGTCACCAGCATGACGCCGAAAATTTTTATAAAATTATTTTTCATTTTTCAACTCCATTGAAAGGGGAAATTTTTATGCAGATTATTCACACTGAAAAAGCACCGGCGGCGGTCGGTCCGTACAGTCAGGCAGTCGAACACGGCGGCATGGTTTACACGTCAGGACAAATTGCGATTAATCCCGCACAGGGTAAAATTGTTGCGGCAGATATCGCGGGACAGGCGGAGCAGTGCTGTAAAAATATCGGCGAAGTTTTGAACGCGGCTGGTACGAATTTTTCTAACGTCGTCAAGACAACTTGCTTTTTGGCGGATATTGATGACTTTAAAACTTTCAACGCGGTTTATGAAAAATATTTTGTCAGCAAACCTGCGCGAAGTTGCGTCGCCGTGAAAGATTTACCTGCAGGCGCACTCTGTGAAATTGAAGTCATCGCCGTGACTAAGGTCTAGGGATTAGGTGTTAGGTTTTAGGGATTAGCTGCTAATTTTACACGGCGGCACGAAAAACTTTTTTAACGCTTAACAAACATTCACCGTAACTTTCGCCGGGTGACGCCTCATAAATTTTTTCGCCGTCAACAAACATACTCGGCACGTAATAATATTTTTCTGCGAAATCAGCGGCGCGGTCACGGTCTTGGTGCTTGTCGACAATTTCAATTTCGACGTCAGCAAATTCGGGATATTCCGCCTTAACTTCTTTAATCGCCGCAAAAGCTTGAGAGCAGTACGGACAGCCTTGCATTTTAAGCAGGGTAATTTTTTTCACTTTGAACACCTCCAAATTAAATTAAACAAATCGGATCTGCGGACATAAAGTCGCCGTCATGATAAACCGCCGCTCTTGCACGACAGCCGCCGCAGGAATTTCTGTGACGACAAACGCCGCACTTACCGCCGTAGTCAAGCGTACGCAATTTTTTCAGCACGTCACTGTTTCGCCAAATTTCGTCAAACGGCGTCTTCCTAACGTCGCCCAATTCCATATTCAAGTACGCGCAGGGTTGAACCTTACCGCGCGGGCTTATAATACAGTACGAAAGACCGGCAAGACAGCCGCGTTTAAAGCGCAACTTCATTCCCATTTCGTCGGCAATGCGTAAAAATTGCGGCGCACAAGTCGGCTTGAGTTCTATTGAAACTTCTTGTTGCTTTTTCATAATTCGGCGCAAAACTTCTTCATAACTTTTCGCGCGCAGAGATTCAGTCTCGATATTTTCAGCGCGTCCCGTCGGTATCAAGAAAAAAATATGATGAGCCTTCGCACCTATTTCTACTGCAAAATCCGTCAGCGCCTCAAGTTCGTGCTGATTCCAATCCATAACCGTAGTATGAATTTGAAACGGCAGACCGACAGCGCGGCAATTTTTCATGCCGTCAACCGCGCCTTGCCACGCATTTTTAAACGCGCGAAATTTGTCATGCTTATCGGCGTCAAGCGAATCAAGCGAAATACCCATACCTTTGGCGCCCGCGTCTTTTAAATCCCGCGCCATTTTTTCAGTTATTAAAGTGCCGTTCGTGCCGAAGACGGGAATTAATTTCAAACTTGCCGCGTACCGTACCAGCTCCAAAATGTCGGGGCGCATTAACGGTTCACCGCCGGAAAAAATCATTATCTTAAAACCTGCGCGTGCAATTTCGCCTAAAAGTTTTTTCGCCTCGTCGGTATTCAGCTCCTCATCAACCTTACAACCGGCGTCACGGTAGCAATGCGCGCAGTACATATTGCAAGCGTTTGTAGTGTTCCACGAAACTATCAAAAATTTTTCACTCCAATAAAAAAACTTCTGCGTCATTTTAACACAGAAGTCTTTTTATTTACAGAAATTTTTTCACGTAATTTCAGCGTCGGTCAAGTAACAAGCAGGGTCGGACGCCCAAAAATTTCCGGTGACTGATTCGGCGCGTGTTCTGAAGTTGCCGTTACAGCAGTTCAAAAATTTACACGTCGCACAACGTCCTTGCAGTAGCGGCTTACGATTTTTAAGCCCTGCCAAAATTTCATTTGAAGTGTCAGTCCAAATGTCGCCGAATTTTCTTTCACGCACATTGCCGAAAGTATGATGTTGCGTAAATTGGTCGGGGTGCACGTAGCCTGCGGGGTCGACTTCACCAAATGCAATGCCGGAGCGATTGCCGCCGTTCATTGAAATAAATTTTAAAATCTGCGCGGCGGTCTCGGTGTCACCTTCCGCCAAAGCCTTAAGGTAAACATAAACGCCGTCGCAGTGATTGTCTACGGTCAAAATCTCTTTTTCAAGTCCGCGCCGTTCAAAATCTTTCGTACGCGAAATAATTTTGTCCATAGCTTGACGCGATTCGGCAGGCGTTAAATCTTCGTCCATCATTTGACTGCCGCGCCCTGAGTAAACAAGGTGGTAGAAACAGACGCGATTAATTTTTTCAGCCTCAATGAAGTCAAAAATTTTATCCAGCTCCATGAAGTTGTGGCGGTTAATCGTGAACCGAAGACCAACGCGCTGTCCTGCGGCTACGCAATTTTTAATGCCGTTCATGGCACGTTGAAAGGCGCCTTCCACGCCGCGAAATTTGTCATTGACATCAGCAATGCCGTCAAGCGAAATTCCCACGTAACCTACACCGATACTTTTAATTCGTTCGGCAACTTCGCGCGTGATTAAAGTACCGTTCGTCGAAAGGGTAGGACGAACTTTTTTTTCTGCCGCGTACTCTGCAAGCTCGAAAAAATCTTGTCGCATTAACGGTTCACCGCCGGAAAAAAGTAGCACGGGTACTTTAAATGCTGCAAGGTCGTCAATAAATTTTTTCGCCTCGTCCGTAGTCAATTCGTCACGATAAATTTTCGCGTCGGAGTTCATGTAGCAATGGCGGCATTTCAAATTGCAAGTACGCGTTGAGTTCCATACAACTACGGGACCGATGCCGTCCGCCGCGCCGCTCGTCATTCGGTGTGAATTTTTCGTGTAGCGTAAACTGTCACCGAAATAATTTTTTGCAAATAATAATTTTGTAAGACTTATCATAATTCAATTTTTATTTTTGTAGTAGTCATCAATAATGCACTGCGAAATTTTTTCTGCCGCGCCTATATGAATTTGGTTGAGTTGCTTGATAAGGCGGCGGCGCTCATCTTTAAGCGGGTCTTCACCGTTTAAAAGCATTGTCAAATATTTTTCGACGTCATCCCAGCTATTTGCTTTATAAATAGACGATTCAATTAATTTACTGTCACCGAAGAAATTGTAGCCGCTGTCACAATAAATAATCGGATTGCCGGTCAAAAAGTACAACGGGATTATCGACGTAATATCGGCTATCATTATGTCCGCTTGCGTAAACGCAGACTTCAAAGGGTCGTGTTCGTCGAGGTAGATTTTATTTTCCTGCAAACTTTCTTTGTAGCGTTGAACTTCCTCTTCAGTCATTCGGTTTTCTTTAACCATAGTCGGAAAAAGCAGTCGGTGCGGACGAATGGTCATTTTC
>CAMJNB010000048.1 GCA_946407175.1 uncultured Selenomonadales bacterium
AGTGAAAGATTGTCTCTTTGTTAAACCAAAGGGTCTTTTCAAAATAGCTGAACCATAACCGATTAAAAGTATCTCTCATATCCAATTGTAAACTGCCTGCCAAATAATGCAATATGCGATTTTCAGTTTCAAATTCATTGTGCCATCTGCTCTCTTTTACGGAAAAATTAAAGCGGTTCGGCAATATCAGATAATTTTGTGAGAAGCAATAGTTTAAAATTTCTTGGTCGAAAAAACAGTACTGGGGATTCTTGGCACGAAAAATTGTTTTCTCACGCAGATTATCCATTTCATTTTGGCGAATTTGCTTGAGGTTTAAAACTACCACACCGGAATTAAAATAATCATTCGGCGCCACAACGCCTTCATTGCAAGAACGCACGTACAAAGTCACGTTGACACCGTTTTCAGATTCAGGTACGGCGGCTATAGGCTCATCATCAATCGGAACTTGCCAAAGTTCGTTTATGTCGAGATTTACTATCGTGTCCGAATCTATGTAAATAATTTTCTCTATGTCATTTGAAATTAACTGCGGCGTCAGCAACCTGTAGAATTTGCCGATTGAAAAAAGTGCGCTTTTATATTCCTCTGCAAAGAGATTTTTTATTTCTTCCATTTCTGACGCGCAGATTTTTTCCACGTTATAAAATTTTATCAGCTGATTATATTTTTCGGCAATGTACAAAAACTTGTCGCGATTATCATCAGTCAAGGTGTCATCATGCAAAATGTGCACGGTAACTTCTGCGCGGATATTTTCAAACATTGACAGAATGGACGTGCCGGTAAATTTGGAGTAACGCCCATTGCCGTCGTAAAGCCCATAGCAAACGTGTATCATAAAATTTCCTTTCAGTGTAAGATTAATTTCAGCTAAGTTAATCGTTGCGAATAAAATCTTGAATGGTAAGCTTGCGTTGCGTTTTCATTTCGCGCATGGGTGTGCCGGATGAAGGCAGTGAAGAGGACAGCTCGTCGAACTCTTTCAGCGCGGCTTTCAAACTGTTTGAAGAGGAAATTTCCTTGCCGTCGGGAGTACGCAAAACCACTTCCAACCTGTCGCCTTCGGTTATGGAGTCGGTGAAGTCAACGGGGTGACCGTTTACCTTAATTTCAAAACTCAAGCGGCTTTTGGGATTGGGCGGATTAAATTTCACGGCAAGCAAGGCGTCACTGACTGTAACGGATTTACGTGAAGTCTTTTTGCAAAGAATTTCCGCGCCGTCCTCAACAATGGTATTTAAATTGGAAGGACGACCGTTGACTTTCAATTCAAGGCTTGCCATTGTCGGAATGCTGACTTCCTGCCCTTCGTACATAATTTTTATGTAGGCGTTAATGCCGATGTAGCTGATAATGTCGGCAACTTTCGGACTGGGCGAATCAATGTACTCAATGCGATCGTTGGGACGTACCGGCTCTGAAAGCGGCACTTCCAAATCATTCAGCGTGATTTTCGGTGAGCAGGAATATAAAAATTTCTGTTCATTCAGCGTGTAATGAATTTGTCGACCTTCGGCAGGATAGCCCGCAATGTTAAGCACTTCGCCAACGGTGCGCAGAGACGTGGTATTAATTTCGTCACCGTCATGCAAAAGGCGATTAGGCAAGCTGTCTTCGTTATTCACCAAAAGTTTCGGCGTGACGGGTTCTTCCGAGCCGTTGATTTTCACGTAGAAATTAGGCGAAACAATTACAACGTCGGCAACTCTGAGTTTCGGCGTGCGACCGTCGATGCCGCGTTCAACTTTAATTCGGCTGTCATTTTTAATCTGCGTTTCCAGCGTTGAGGGTTCGCCGTTTACAGTAAGCCTTGCAAGCGTGCCCATACTGCCGGGAAAAATCTTTTTTTCGCCGTTTATCATAACCATTAAGCCGAGACCGGGTTTGCCGTTCAATTTGCGAAGTTGAATGCCGGCGGTTAAAAGCGCGTCGCTTACCGTCAATTCGCGGAAATGGAAAAGGCTGTATTCCTCGTCATTGACGTAGACGGTTAAAAAGTGCAACGTGTTACTTGACGCGATTTTCAAAATGCCAAGCGGCGTCACGGCGTCGGGGCGACAAAGTTCCTTCGGTATACCGGTCATGCCTTCGACATTTACCGGCGTACGAACTTTAACCCTCTGCGCGGGAATTTTCAGCGCGTCGGAAACATATTCGGCAAGTTTCGGCGTAAGTGAGCCGCCGCCTACCAAAATTACCGCCTGCGGAAGTTCGCCGCTGTTCAATTCCAAAATTGACGCGGAAATTGAGTTGGCAAGGTTTGAAATCGTTTCAGAAATCGGCGCTACAATTTCGTCCGCCGTCAAATTATATTCTTCGCCGAGAATGTCAAAAAACGTAGCACTTTCGCCGTTCGACGCCTTACGCTTAACCTCTTCGGCAACGTTAAAGTCAAGCAAAAATTTTTGTGACAGCGCCTCTGTAATTTCGTCACCCGCAATAGGCACCATGCCGTAAGCAACAACCGCGCCGTTTTTCGTAATTGCAACGTCGGAAGTCCCCGCGCCTATGTCGACCAAAACCAAATTCAGATGACGCATTGTCTGCGGTATCAAAACGTTTATCGCGGCGATAGGTTCCAAAGTCAGCGCGCGCATTTCAAGCCCCGTATAATTCAGCGCCGTTTGCATGGAGTCGATAACTTGACGCGGCAGGAATGTGGCAATAATTTTAGCCTGCGCACGCCGTCCGCGCTGTCCTACCAAAATTTTCAGCGGCACGCCGTCCAATTCGTAGCTTATGACACTAAAACCTACGCAACAATAACTCGTCCTGTCGTCGATTAAATTTGACTCGACAAGCTTTGACTGCGCAATTTGTACTCCGGTGAAATTTAAATTACTCTGTTGCTCCTCTGTAATGACGCCGTGCATATCCATTTCGACTTCGGCAGTCATTGTGAAAAGTGCGCGTCCTGCGGCGGCAACTGCGGCATTTGTAAGTTTGCCTACGTGCTTTGAAAGTTCATCGCGAACCTTTTCAATTACCTCTGCAACCTGCGGCACGTCGTGTATTTGACCGTCAAGCATTGCCCGCGTCTTATGCTCTTCACGCGTCGTGGCGATAACTTCCAAATTGCCTTTCTTGTCACGCAACGCTACAATACCTATTACACTGCGCGTACCGATATCAAGGGCAAAAACTTTTTCGCGTTCATCATTTTTGTACGTTGGGCGTAGAGATTTTTTTTCAGGCATTGAAACGGTTACCGGCTTGTCCGCAGGCTCTTCAACTTTTTCAACCGGCTTGTCGGCAGTTTTTTTAGCAGACTTGTCAACCGGCTTTTCATCAGCTTTATCCTTAGTTACCGATTTATCTTTAGCCGTCGATTTATCTTTGTCAACAGGTTTATCTTTGTCAGCAGGTGTATCTGTATCCGAAGTTTCTTCTGTAACTTTTTTCTTGCGTCTGCGTTTAGGTTTTTCTTCCGTGTTTGGAGTTTTATCGGCGTCGGAAGTTTTTTTAGCCTTCTTTTTAACCGCAGTTTCGTCGGCAACTTTTTTTCTGCGCCCGCGTTTAGGTTTTTCTTCCGTGTTTGGAGTTTTATCTGCGGAAGAAATTGGATTTTCTTTGTCAATGGTATCATTATCGGCGGAAACAGTTGCAACGTCTGATCGCTGTACAACTTCGTCCGAATTTTTTATTTTATCCTCGACTTCAATATCGGGCATGAATTTTTCCTCCCACTTAAAAAGGTTATGCGGTTTATTTCGCGAATCACATAAAATATTCCTTTATTTAGGGAATAGGGATTAGGGAAGAGGAAAGAGAAAATTCTCTAAGCTCCAAGCTCTAAGCTACAAGCTATCACGGAGGTCTTTTTTATGCGAATAATTTTCATGGGAACGCCGGAATTTGCCGTACCAAGTTTGCAAGCGTTAATCGAATCAGCCGAAGTTGTATGCGTCGTAACACAGCCGGATAAGCCGAAAGGTCGCGGTCATAAACTTCAACCGCCGCCGGTAAAAATTTTTGCCGAAAAAAATAATATCCCCGTACTTCAACCGCCAAAATTAAAACCGCCTGAAGTTATCGTGCAGCTTGAAAGTTTTCACGCAGATTTAATTGTCGTCACGGCGTACGGAAAAATTTTGCCGCAAGCAATTTTGGACTTGCCTAAATTCGGTTGCATAAACGTACACGCATCACTTTTGCCGAGATATCGCGGCGCCGCGCCTATTGAATGGTCAATTATAAACGGCGAAAAATTTACCGGCGTCACGATAATGCAAATGAACGCGGGACTTGATACCGGCGATATGCTGGCGTCTAAGCGCGTTGAAATATCGGACGAAATGATTTTGCCGGAGTTGAAAGAAATTTTAAGCACGGAAGGCGCAAAACTTTTAATTGACACGATTAACCGCCTTGACGAAGTGACGCCGATTAAGCAGGACGATTCTTTGTCAAACTACGCGCCCATGCTTACTAAGGACACAGGCAAGATTGACTGGAATAAATCTGCGCGGGACATTCATAATCTTGTGCGCGGCTTGTACGGTGGTGCTTACGGCTTTATAAATGAACAGAAATTTAAAATATGGCGTACGAAAATTTCAGAGCAGTTGCAACTTGCCTCAGGTGAAATTAAAATTATCGGCAGAAAAATTTTTATCGGTACAGGTGACGGCACGTTGGAGATTTTGGAATTGCAAGCGCCTAACTCTAAAAAAATGGACGCGGCAAGCTATTTATTAGGTCACAGCATTTGAATTAATAATAAAAACTCTAAGCTCCAAGCTCTAAGCTCTAAGCTCTAAGCTAACAAAGGTGATTTATGGACGAAAGAATAATTGCGACGGACGAACAAAGCGCCGACGATTGGCAGTACAGTTTGCGTCCGCGCAGATTGGCAGAATACATCGGACAGGACAAGGCGAAACAAAATTTGTCCGTCTTCGTAAAGGCGGCAATGTCACGCCGTGAAGCGCTTGACCACGTTTTACTTTATGGACCGCCGGGACTAGGCAAGACAACGCTGGCAGGGATTATTGCGAATGAATTGGGCGTGAACTTTCGCCCCACGTCCGGTCCCGCGATTGAAAGGTCGGGCGATTTAGCCGCGTTGCTTACGAATTTGCAGGAGCGCGACGTTTTATTTATTGACGAGATTCACCGCCTTAGTCGGCAGGTTGAAGAAATTTTATATTCGGCAATGGAAGATTTTGCGCTTGACATTATCATCGGCAAGGGACCTTCTGCGCGAAGTATTCGGCTGGACATTGCGCCGTTTACACTGATTGGTGCCACGACTAAGGCAGGTGCATTGTCCCCGCCGTTGCGTGACAGATTCGGCGTCATTTCGCGGCTTGAATATTATTCGGTTGACGCGCTTAAAGAAATTATAACCCGTGCCGCGCAGATTCTTCACATTGCCATTGATGATAAAGGTGCTGAAGAAATTGCACGCCGTTCACGCGGTACGCCGCGCATTGCCAACAGACTTTTGAAAAGGGTACGCGATTTTGCGGAGGTTGAAGGCAGTACGAAAATTTCTGAAGAGGTTGCCGCACGTGTACTTCAGACTTTGGAAGTTGACAGCGCGGGGCTTGACCATACCGATAGGCGAATGCTTGACGCCATGATAAAAAAATTTCGCGGCGGTCCCGTCGGTCTTGAGACTATCGCCGCGTCAATCAGTGAAACGCGTGAAACTATTGAGGATATTTACGAACCGTACCTTTTGCAACTCGGCTTTATCATGCGTACTCCGCGCGGTCGCGTCGTCACGGAGGAAGGTTACAATCATATGGGCGTAACTTATCCCGGTACAAAAACCGTTCAACAAAAACTTTTCGATTTTGAAGATTAAATTTGACTTTGAAGATTAATGACTAAAAAAATACCGTTCGGCATCAATCCAAATTTTGGCAATGTCGCGCGGTATTTTTATTTTAATTTATGCGAAAAAAATTTTTAAACTTATGCGAAGAAACTTTTAATTTTTTCCCAAAACAATCTGAAGAAAGATTTCTGCTCAATGTCAGCGGTAGCAATGATATCAGTCGACGCCGCCTCTTTGCCGTCGTACATAACGCGAACCTTGCCGACTTTTTGACCGTTGATGACGGGAGCATTTAAAACTTTCGGCAAGTCGTAAACAACTTCGTGCGGCGCGTCGTTACCGAAAATCGGCATAACAATTTCACCGGTAGTTTTAACCTGCACGGATTTACGCCTGCCGGACATAACGGGAATATTTTTAACAACTTCACCGGCTTTAACCAGCTTTTCAAACTTCACATTCTGAAAGCCGTAGTCAAGCAGCAGGATTGAATCATTCCACATATATTCGCTGTCCAAAACTACGGAGATAATTTGAATGCCGTCACGTTTCGCCGCGCTGATAAGGCAACGTCCCGCCTTATCGGTGTAGCCGGTTTTAATGCCGTTTCCGCCGCGATAAAGCCACAGCATTTGATTTTCACTGCGAAGAATTTTTGGAAAGTCGTGAATCCAATCGTAAGACTTCTCTTTAGCCGTGACGATATCTTCAAACTCTGCAAGCTTGTAACCGTAGGCGGCAAGCAATGCTAAATCGTGCGCGGTAGTGTAATGGTTATCGTCGGGCAGACCGTGCGGGTTTGTGAAGTTGGTAGACTTCGCGCCGAGTTCATGAGCTCTTTTAGTCATATGTTGAGCGAATTGGTAAACAGTGCCGTCAAGATGTTCGGCAATGGCAATGGCGGCGTCGTTGCCGGAAACCATAATCATACCGTGCAAAAGTTCGCGCAGGGGAATATGTTCGCCGGAATTAAGCCAAAGTGTTGAACCTTCCGCGCCGTCGGCATTGGGACCTACCGTAACAACTTCGTCCATTCTGCCTGATTCCAACGCCATTATCAGCGTCATCATTTTCGTGGTACTGGCGGGGAACATTTTTCTATCGGCGTTGCGTGAATAAATGACGTGACCGGTTGACGCCTCGATAACTACTGCGGAAGTTGCCGTGACATTCGGTAAGGCGTCGCCTGCCGGTACAGGGCGCGAACCTTGAATCAGCGGTACGGTGTAATTTGGATTTAAGCCGGAATTTTCCGAAGTCAATGTCGTAATTGGTGCCGATGTCTGCGGAATTTCGCTGACTGCTTGATATTCGTTTATTGCCTCAGCATTCGTCGTCATCATTAGCGCTAAAGTTATGCATAAAAATATTTTTCCGACTTTCAATTTTAACTCCCTTCCTCATCAAATAAAAGTAATTGGCTACCGCTCCATTTTCTGCCGTTATCATCAGTTGTAGCATTTTCAGTTGGCGTAATAACATTTTCAGTCCGCGCAGATTGTACGTTAAATTTATTCGCCGTTTCACGCGCCAACTTGTCGCAACGTTCATTCAAACTATTTCCCGCGTGACCTTTAACCCAATGAAAAGTAACATTGATATTGGAAATTAAGAAGTCAAGCTCCTTCCAAAGGTCTTGATTTTTAACGGCACCTTTTTTTGAAGATTTCCAGCCGTTCCGTTTCCAATTATCCAGCCAATTTTGCGTGAAGGCATTTTTCAAATAAGTGCTGTCCGTGAAAATTTCAGCTTTATCCTGCGGTGAAATTTTTCTAAGTGCCACGATAGCCGCCATTAATTCCATGCGATTGTTGGTTGTGAACCTTTCGCCACCGATAATTTCTTCGCGCTTGCCGTCTTCATAAAGTATAATCGCAGCATAACCGCCTGCGCCCGGATTGCCTAAGCAAGAGCCGTCAGTATAAATTTTTATGTTCATGATATTAAGTTGTAAATAGTCAGGTCGTGTTGAATAACACAAATTAAAAAATCTGCAAATTACGTAAACGCCGGATTAGGCGGGGCGCACAAGGACGTGCGCCCAT
>CAMJNB010000049.1 GCA_946407175.1 uncultured Selenomonadales bacterium
TTATCCCGAAGAAAAGCTTAAGCAGATTAAAGCCAAAAATCTTGACACGGTGGATTGGTACTTAAAAAATCTTTCGCAACTTCTTGAGCTGTCAAAATATATGTCATACAAATTTCCTACGTTCAAAGTACGTGAGTTCACACCGAAAAATTATGCGTCGATAATCGTGGAGCTTATGAATACGCGACCGGAATCGGAACCCGCGCAGTTTGACTACCACAAAAAACTTTTGGACTCGATAGTTGAAATTGACGCCGGTGATGATTTTATTCACGCATTCACGGTTTTAATCAAGCGCCTTGCCGTCAGTCGCCTGCACTTTGTAGGTGACTTCTTCGACAGGGGGAACCGTCCCGACGCGATTTTAAATCTGCTTATGAATCAACCGGTTGTAGATATTCAATGGGGTAACCATGACGTTGTATGGATGGGCGCGGCAATGGGCAGTGAAGTCTGCGCGGCGACGGTGGTACGTACCAGCTTGCACTACGGCAACACGGAAGTTTTAGAGCGCGGCTACGGTATAAGTCTGCGTCCGCTTACAATTTTTGCGTCAAATCTCTATCCTGCCGACGAGCCGATTAAAGCCGCCGAAAAAGTTATTGAAATGATTATGTTCAAGTTGGAAGGACAGCTGATTAAACGCAATCCCGATTTTAAAATGGAAAGCCGCCTTCTGCTTGACAAGATTAACTTTGAAAAAAAATGCGTGACGATTGAAGGCAGGGAATATGAACTGAATGAAGATGCCGCCTTTCCTACGATACAGCCTGATTCGTCCGACCGTTACGCCTTGACTGATGACGAACTGAAAATCATTGACGCATTGCAAACGGACTTCACGGAAAGCGCATTGCTTAAAACTCACCTTGATTATCTGTACAAAAAAGGCGGCGTCTACACCTGCCATAACGGCAACTTACTCTTTCACGCTTGCGTGCCGCTGAATGAAGACGGCAGTTTTAAGCAGATTATTTTTGACGGTACAAAGTACGCGGGTAAAAATTATTTTGACTACGTAGACCAACGCGCACGGCAAGCCTATTTAAAACGTCACCGCGCAGATTTAGATTTTATGTATTTCTTATGGTGCGGACTGCTGTCACCTATTGCCGGCAGAGAATTTCATACCTTTGAACGCGCGTTTATAAAAGACGAAGAGACGTGGAAAGAGCCGTCAGATTTTTATTTCGATTTAATAGACGACGAAAATATTTGCAACGCGATTTTGGAAGAATTTGGGCTTGACGCTAAGACGGGGCATATTATCAACGGTCATGTACCGGTTAAAGTCAGCAAGGGCGAAACGCCGATTAAAGCTAACGGTAAAGCCTTTGTGATTGACGGCGGATTCAGCAGACCTTATCATAAAAAGACCGGCATTTCAGGATACACGCTTATTTCAAATTCAACTTGTATGCGCTTACTTCAGCATGATAAAATTGCGGACATTAAGGCGGCGTTAAAAGAAAATCACGACATTGAATCAGATTCGCAGATTGTTGAGATTCGCAGTAAGCGCCTTACAATCGGTGACACGGATCACGGCAAGAAAGATATTCGCGATGAGATTATCGGCTTGCACAAACTTTTGGAAGCGTACCAGAGTGGGAAATTAAGAATTAAGAATTAAGGAGCTACAAGCTACTAGCTACCAGCTACAAGCTAAAATTATGACTGATGAAAATATTTTAAATTTAAAAGCGGAAGTACTAAGCGACGTTGCAGAAATTTTTCACCGCGTTGACGACGTTGCAGAATTTAATACGCGAAAAGTTTTAAACGCCATGCGTGAATTAAAAATTTCTGACGCGCATTTCAAAACGTCCACCGGCTACGCTTACGGCGATATCGGACGTGAAAAGTTGGATGAACTCTTTGCAAAGATTTTTAAAACCGAATCGGCGCTGGTACGCACGCAATTTGTATCGGGGACTCACGCGCTTGCCGTGGCGTTATTCGGCGTACTGCGACCAAACGACGAAATGATTTCGGTAACCGGCGCGCCTTATGACACTATGCAAACGGTTATCGGTCACGCCGTGCAGTCGGCAGGTTCATTGAAAGAATTTGGCGTAGGGTATCGCGAAGTTGAATTAGGCGACGGCGATGAATATTTTGACGCGATTAAAAATGCAGTGACGTCTAAAACTAAATTGGCGCTGATACAAAAATCACGCGGCTACTCTGCGCGGAAGAGTTTAACCGTTGACGACGTGGAGAAAATCTGCGCGGCGGTGAAGGCGGCTAATCCAAACTGCATTACGTTTGTAGATAATTGTTACGGCGAATTTGTAGAAACGCGCGAAGTTACGGAAGTCGGCGCGGATTTGGCGGCAGGAAGTTTGATAAAAAATATAGGCGGCGGCATTGCACCAACCGGCGGCTACATTGTCGGCAAAAGTGATTTAGTGGAGCTTGCGTCATACAGATTGACGGCGCCGGGTATGGGCGCGGAACTCGGTGCAAGTTTGGGGACGCCGCGACTTTTGTATCAAGGCTTGTTCATGGCGCCGCACGTCACCGCGCAGGCTTTGAAAGGCGCAATATTTGCGGCGGGAATTTTTTCAAAACTCGGCTACAAAACATTTCCACTGCCTGCCGATAAACGCGGCGACATCATTCAAGCGATTGAGTTAAATTCGGCGGAAAGATTAACGGCGTTTTGTCGCGCGATACAAAAATATTCGCCGGTGGATTCGTACGCGGCGCCTGAGGCTTGGGATATGCCCGGCTATGAAGATAAAGTCATCATGGCGGCGGGAACATTTGTACAAGGTGCGTCGATTGAACTCAGTGCGGACGGACCGATTAGAGAGCCCTTTGCCGTATACTTGCAAGGCGGCTTGACGTTTGAACACGCGCTTATTGCGATATTGGCGGCGGTGCAGGAAATTAGCTTAGCCTAGAGCAACTACTAACTACTAGCGATCTAGCAACTAGCGATCTAAATATGGACAAAAAAATAATTGCCAGCCTTATAGGCAGTGTTTTATTGGCATTCACGCTTGTGTACAGTCTGCCGATTCTGTACGCCATTTTTATAATGCAATCTTTCTTCGCCGTTGTAATTTTTTCAGCACCGGCAATATTAACGGCGGGAATAAGTATGGCGCTGTACTCTTATGGCAGAGGTCACCGAAGGCGTCTGCCGGTAACGGAATCAGCGCTTTCAATGCTTTTAATATATCCCGTTACCGCAATGTTGGGAATGGTGCCGTTCCTTGTGACGGGATATCTTTCGCCGATTGACGCATTTTTGGAAACGGTTTCGGACGTGACGTCGGCAGGTTTGGGACTTATGCCGAATGACGCGCCGTACATTTTGCGAATTTGGCAAAGTACGTTAATGTGGTTCGGCTCGCTGATATTTTTGGCAATGCTGGTGACGCTTATGCCTGAAGTCGGCGGAAGTTTCGGCGTGTCAATGACGTTGCAGGGCGGTCAACTTTTCAGCCCGCTTTTCGGACAGATGAACGCAATGGCGCAACGTATGATAAAAACCTACACCGGATTGACGCTGGTCAGTTTTGTGCTGTTCAAATTGGCGGGCTTGAATTTTTTTGACGCGCTGTTAATGGCAATGCGCTGTATCTCTACCGGCGGCGGCAAATTTTTTCCGGGCGTTGGCAATGCCTATGTCGAGTATGCGGCGGCGGCATCAATGCTGCTTGCGTGCGGGAATTTTTTGCTTTACTACAGATTGATTCAGACTCTTCCGCCTCCGCGCAGAAATGAAAAGGTAAATATTTTTAAGCGCGTGATAAATTACGTTAAGCGATTCAGACAAAATCTTTTCTACAACGTAAAAATTTTTTTCAAGAACTCGGAAGTAAAAACCTGCACGCTGATAATTTTGTTCAGCGTCATATTTATTTTTTTCGCGATACTTCTGCGCGGACATACCGTAGACGTGGAACTTGCACTGCGTTACGCGCTTTTTCATACGGTATCTTTTTTGAGTACGACGGGGCTGACTTTATCTATCAGCGACGTGCATGACTTTGACAAGTTCATGGTATTTTTAATGGCGGTATTCGGCGGCTGTATGGGCTCGGTAACCGGCGGCTTGAAAATGATGCGCGTTTTGGTACTTTTTAAATCTGCGGCGACGGAATTAACACGAACAATGCATCCGCATATGATGACAAGCATTCGCGTAAACGACAACGCCGTACCGCGTGAAACGGTGGGACGAATTACGGCATTTTTCTTTTTGTCCTGCTTTACGTTATTTTTCTGCGCGGCGGTGCTTAGTTTTATGGAGCCGAAATTTTCAGAAGCGGTTGCAATGTCGGCGGTATGTTTAACTAATGTAGGCTGTTTGCCGGAGCTTATCGACGCAAATAGTTTTTTACACCTGTCCGACGTTGCAAAATTTTTCTGCGCGGTAATTTTGGTAGTTGGCAGAGTAGAAATATTTGCGTTGCTGATTTTCATTGCCGGCTTTAACACTAAGGGCAGGAGAGTTATAAGCGGTTAGCAGTAAATATTTTAAATCTACTTTCTTTTTTTAGTCTACTTTCTTTTGGCGCAAAAGAAAGTAGCAAAGAAAACATGGCGCGGATGTAGCTCGCATACCTTGTAGTAATTCCGGCTTTTACGTCCGCACAAGGTTACGATAACTTTAACGGTTACGTACGCAGCTCAAAATACATCCGCGCCGATTTTTTTATTTTGAATTTACCAACAGCCCCTACTATGCTATAATAAATGCCGATTTTTTTATTGGAGGTTTGCGAATGAATTATCAAGAATTAATTATGTCACTGAAAAAATTTTGGGCAAATCAAGGCTGCCTGCTTGCCGAACCCTACGACGTTGAAAAAGGCGCCGGCACGATGAGTCCCTACACCTTTTTAAAAGTTTTGGGACCTGAGCCTTGGAACGTCGCGTACGTGGAGCCTTCGCGCAGACCTGCCGACGGACGTTACGGCGATAACCCCAACAGACTTTATCAGCATCACCAACTGCAACTTATCATGCAACCTTCGCCTGACAATATACAGGAATTGTACCTTGACAGTCTTGCCGCGATCGGGCTTGAAAAGGAAAAGCACGATATTCGCTTTGTCGAAGATAACTGGGAATCACCTACGCTCGGCGCATGGGGTCTCGGCTGGGAAGTTTGGCTCGACGGCATGGAAATTACGCAGTTCACATATTTTCAGCAGGTTGGCAGTCAAGACATTAAGCCTACCGCCGTTGAAATTACGTACGGGCTTGAAAGGCTTGCAATGTACATTCAAGGCGTGGAAAATGTTTTTGACATTAAATGGACTGACAATGTTACCTACGGCGATGTGTTTCATCAAAATGAATTTGAACAATCCAGTTACGCTTTCGACGTATCGGACGAAGATTTACTCTTTAACCTTTTTGAAAAGTACGAGGCGGAGGCGGTGCGCGTCATTAAGTTAGGTTTCGTTCACCCTGCTTATGATTATGTATTGAAGTGTTCGCATACGTTTAACCTGCTTGACGCACGCGGCGCCATCAGTGTCAGTGAACGCACGGCATTTATCGGGCGCGTAAGAAAGTTGGCGCGTATGTGTGCTGAAGAATATTTGAAACAGCGCGAAAAGCTTGGATATCCTTTACTGAAAAAATCTGCGGAGGTGAATGCGTAATGGCAGAAAAAACTTTACTTCTTGAAATCGGCACGGAAGAAATCCCCGCGCATGTCATGCCGCCGATTTTGAATCAGTTAAAAAATTTGGCAGAAAAAAATTTACACGACGCCAGAATTAATTGCACCGACGTCACTACACTCGGAACGCCGCGCAGATTGGCTTTGCTTGTTAAAGGCGTTGCGGAAAGTCAAGCCGACGTTGAAGAAGAAAAACGCGGACCTTCGGTTAAAATTGCCTTCGACGCGGAGGGTAAACCTTCAAAGGCGGCGATAGGTTTTGCACGCGGTCAAAAGGTCAACGCGGAAGATTTGGTGACACGTGACGGCTACGTTTACGCCGTAATTCATCAGCACGGTAAACCTACTGCAGAAATTTTACAGACGCTCCTGCCGAAAATTATTTGTGACTTAAGCTTTCCAAATAACATGCACTGGGGAAATCTCGACTTCAAATTTATTCGCCCGATTCGCTGGATTGTCGCACTTCTCGGCGCGGAGGTAATTCCCTTTGAAGTTGCCAACGTTACAAGCGGCAACACGTCACGCGGTCACAGAGTTTTAAGCAACGGCGAATTTAAAATTGATACGGCGGACAGCTACGTTGACGCTTGTGAAAAGAATTTTGTCATTGTCGACCAAAATAAACGCCGTGACATGATAACCGCGCAGATTGAACACGTTGCAAAGGAACGCGGCGGCATTGCGGAAATTACAGACGACCTTTTGGAAGAAGTGCTGTACCTTGTCGAGTATCCTACCGCGCTGTCCGGCAACTTTGAAACGAAGTACTTAACCCTGCCGCCTGAAGCCGTAATAACGCCTATGCGCGACCATCAGCGCTATTTCCCCGTAAAAGATTCAGCCGGTAAACTTATGCCGATTTTCATAACCGTACGCAACGGCGGCAAAGATTATCTTGACATTGTGCAACACGGCAATGAAAGAGTTTTAAAAGCACGCCTTGAAGACGCGCAATTCTTCTTTAACGAGGACAGAAAGAAGACTCTTGAACAGCACAGAGACAAGCTGAAAACCGTAGTCTTTCAAGAGTCATTGGGTTCAATGTACCAAAAGACCGAGCGCCTTATTAAACTTTGCGAAAAAATTTCTGACATGCTGGGCGAAAAAATTTCAGCGGACGACAGAAAAAATACCCTGCGTGCGGCGGAACTTTCAAAGGCGGATTTAGTCACCGGCATGGTAACCGAGTTCACCGAGTTGCAGGGCGTAATGGGCAGAGAGTACGCGAAACTTGACGGCGAAAATGACGAAGTTGCGACGGCGATTGATGAACATTATATGCCGCGTTTTGCAGGTGACGCGCAACCCAAAACTACGGCGGGAAAAATTTTAAGTCTAGCAGATAAAATTGATAACATCGTAGCGACATTCAGCAGAGGTTTGGTTCCTACCGGTTCACAAGACCCCTTCGCCCTGCGCCGTCAAGCATTGGGCATTGTAAACCTTTTGACAGAGGCGGACTGGTTCATTTCATTGAGTGAAGTTGTCGAAACGGCAATGGAGCTTTTAAAAGTTACGGACGCGGTAGGACGTGAAAAGATTCAAAAAGATTTTGCGGAATTTATGAAACTGCGCGTGAAAAATTACCTTGATACGACGCGCTACGACGTCGTAGACGCGGTTATAGGCGACGTGGACGATATTTGTGCCGTGACACTGAAAGCGGCGGCTGTAGAGCAGTTTTTGAAGGTTCCTGACGCCGTTAAAAATATTCAATCCTTTGTACGTGTTGCCAACATTGCACGTAAAACCGATTCGGCGAAAATTAACACCGAGCTTATGACACTTGACGCGGAGCAGGTTTTGTATCGCGCGTACGAGGCGGTTAAAGTCGGTGCAGATGAACTGATTGCGAAGAAAGATTTTATCGGTGCGTTGGACATTTTGAAAAAACTTTCGGCGCCGATTGACGGCTACTTTGATTCGGTTATGGTAATGGATGAAAATTTGGACGTACGTGCGAACAGGCTGGCGTTGTTGAAGGCGGTTGACAATTTGCTTTCAAAAATTGCTGACTTCAAAGCGATAGTGGGTTAGATCGATGGATCGATGGATCGATGGATCGATGGATCGATAGTAGAATGGCGGTGATTTAATGTTTAGAGAAATGCGCCGCGCCAAATGCGAGCTTGAACGCGACACGGCGGAAAAAATTCTGCGCGAAGGCTTG
>CAMJNB010000050.1 GCA_946407175.1 uncultured Selenomonadales bacterium
GTTTCATTCGTCGACACTGCGTCCTATTTTAAAGCGCTTGAAGAGACGGACGAGAAAAAAAAAAAACGCCGCCTTGATAAAAGCGGGCATGATAAATTGATTGAAAATTTGAATCGCTTTGTTGCGGCAAAAGGCATTTTGCAAAAAATAAATTTGCCGCTGAATACCATTGCCGCCGCGATTCGCGCAGTTGCGGCAGAGTCAAGCGCCGAGCAGAAGGAAGATTTTTCAGCTTATGCCGATACGATTCGCAAGAAGAAACAGATTTTGTTGGACGAGCAAAAATTTTGTATGGACGAAATTAACAGTTTAATAAGCAATTTAAAAAATAAAATCGAACGTTACGGCGTTGACGTTGCCGATGAGATTGTTGACGATTTGACGTCGGGCAATGAAAAAGATGCCGATAGAAAGATGAACGACGCGCAGAAGGACATTGAAAAAATTGCCGCCGAATACGCTGAGAAAGTCGACGCCTGTACGAAATATTTTATATCGCATACCGAAACAAATATCCGAAATTATGAAAGCAGTTCATTTGTACAGAAGGTGAATGCAAATTATTTTAAAAGTTTAAGCGCGGTACAAAGCGGCGGTTTAGGCGGCGGCGCGGTGGCGATAGGTGCAGGTGGCATTGCGGCAGGTGCGATAATCGCTCAACAAGGTGCGCAGTTCGCCTCGCAATTCGTACTGACTACGGTTACGCCACTCGGCGAATTTGTAGGCAGTGTTGTAGAAATAGGCGTCACTACCGCAATTTCGCAAGACGCGGGAATTTTTTCAGGCTTTATCGCAAGTCAAGCCGGCGGCTTTATAAAAGGTCTGCCGTTTTTTCAAGCCGAACAAACTTTGACAAGCAAGCTGGCATCTTTCTTTGCAGGTAACGCAAGAGTAATCGGCGCGGCAGTAGGCGTTATTGCAACGGTATTTTCTCTTTGGTCTACGTACCGCGACGGCAAAAAAGCCGAAGAAAGAGAACGCGCCCTGCGACAGGCACGCGCTGAAATCATTTCAAACTTTGAAAGCATTGCAAGTAATATCGGCGAAAAAATTTCTTCGTCCGTCAATCAGTGGATGGAAGTAAATATTAATCCTATTGCGGCGGACTTCGACAAACAAATTCAATCTGTCGAAAGTCAAGTTTCCGGCACTAAAGTAAAAAGCGAAAAACTTACCGCAATGCTTAAACGCACGGAAAATTTGATAACAGAAATTCAAGCTTGCAAGTAGCTACTAAAAATTTTATTCGTCCGAATCTTCGTCTGATTCATTTTCAGCCTCCGCCCTTTCCTTAGCCTTCCGCAACTTTTCAGCGGCATCGGGGTCAATCCTTTCAAAGTAGGCTTTTGGAATTGTGCGGGGATTTTTTTTGCTCAATTCGTAACAGCGGCGATAACTTTCCTCTGCCTTCACGGTGTCGCCAAGTTCGTCGTAAATGTCACCTTGCAATTTGTACGTGACGGCAACTTTGTCATCAATCTTCAGTGCAAGTTCGATATCAGCCAACGCCGCGTCCATTTCACCGCGCATATGCCGAACGTCCGCGCGATTTAAAAAGTTATACAAGTTTGAAGAATCTTTAGCAACGGCGGCATCAACGTCGGCAAGTGCGCCGTCATAATCGCCTACAACTGCCTTAGCTCTGCCGCGAATCGCCAAACATTCCGCAACGTCGTCTTGATTCTCCGCCGCAAATGCACGCTCAATTTCAATCAGCGCCAATTCACCTCTGCCGTAGTCATTGTAAGCGTCGGCATTGATACGAAGTTTTCTGGCGTCACCTTTTTTGGCGGAAAGTGTTTCGGCTTTAACCTTGTCCCAATATTCGCGGCGCTTAGTCTCTTCGTCACGGTATTTTTGTCGAACGTCGGCAGGTTCATTTTCATAAGCCTTTGTTACGGCGGCACGAATTTTTTCACCGATATTTTCGTTAAAGGCAATTTCGCGCAGGTCTGCAAAAATTTTATCGTCCGTCAAAAAATCCGTATGTCCCGCGACGCCTTTGCGAAAGTTCCATTCATCGGCAGAAGTGTAATCGTGAAACGCCTTAGCCAGCCCGCCGGCGAAATAGTACGCTTTCTTTGCGGACTTGTAAATCGGTCCCGGCAATGCTGCAGTGTAAATTTCTTCGCCGTCAATAAAAACTTTGTAACTTTTATCAACCTTCGTCACGTTGACGTGATTCATTCCGTATTCGGACATAAGCTTTGCCAAATTTTCTTCTCGTAAATCTGTATCGGGGTGATCGCTCATCGTCTGTTCATTCGGCTTGTCATTCGGATCAAATTCCAAAAAGTCATTCGTCTCGTAGCGCAAATAGTAAGACATACGCGCCATAGCTGCCGCGCCGCCGCCGGGATTAAATCCTGCACTGGTCATAATGAAAAAGCCGCCCTTGTCCGCCTCGTGTTCAACCGGCAGAGAGATACTTTTTGCGACGGAATAATTTACCATGCCGGAAAGTTTCGCCCAATCGACACCGCGACTGTCAATCTGCGCGGCGATAAGAGTGGCGGCGGTTGACTGCGCTATTGCCTGCGCGTAGGTTTTTGCGGAGTGCTGTTCAATGCCGTGAGTCATTTCGTGCGCCAAAACTGCGGCAATGGCATTTTCATCAGCGTCAAGTACGCGTAGAAGACCTTTGTTTATCGTTATATAATTCATCGGGTAACACGCGGCATTAAATTTTTCGCTGTCATTGACATTCCAAATAAACGGCAGTGAGTTCACCCGCAATTCATATTCACCGCTGTTGACAAGGCGCGTCATAATTCCATCGACAACTGCAATGTCGTGAGGATTTTGGTCGACGCCGTTTTCTTTTTCGTCCTGCCGCTTAGCCGCCATTTGCGCGTTTACGTCATTGCCCATTGATAAAATGGAAGTCAACGTCGAACGGTAAAGCGCGTAGACGCCGAGAGTTTGTGCCGCCACTGCCCATGCGTCCACTGCCATAACTTTCAGCGGCGTAAACATTGTGACGGCTAAAAAAATCGCCGCCGATATTTTTATAAAAAATTTTTTCAAGCAATCACCTCTTTCAGTGATTAGCCGATAGCTTTTATCCATTAGGGGTTGTTTGTAAATTCAAACTAAAAAATTCGGCGCTGTATAAAAAAAGACGGCGCGGATGTATTCGCTGCGGTCTACCACGTCGGAATTACCGTAACCTTGTTCGTACGTTAAAGTTAAAACTATCCACCAACCCTGCGAGCAACATCCGCGCCATGTTTTCTTTGCTACTTTCTTTTGCGCCAAAAGAAAGTAGGTTAAATAAGCTAAAAGAAAGTAGGTTTAAAAGTTTAAATTTACAAACAGCCCCAAGCAATTAAGAGCTAACCGCTAACAGCTAAATTATAATTTACGCCAAAAATTTTTTCAACGCGCTAAATTTTACAATTACTTGAGTGAAGATTTTCAGCGTGATATAATCAAAAAAATTTTTTTACTTTTATGAAGGAGCTAAAAAGTTTGGCGAAACGAAATATTTTTGAAATGCTTGGCTTGGAGTTTGACCCGCCCGACAATTTGAAAAAAATTCGTGCGGCTTACGAAAATTGGAAAAAACGTTTGACCGCCGAACAAAATACTACCGTCGATTCAACCCGTCTTGCCGAAATCAAGGAAGAATTGGAACTTGACAACTACATTTCAATGGTGCTTGACAATCCGAAACTGCGGCAAGTCGAGGCAGAATCACTTAAACAATTACGTATTGAACAACTGCGCCTTTACATAGATATTCAACGCGGCGACACAAGCGGCGTCCTGCAAGTTAATCAATCCCAAATTAAACGTATCAAAGAAAAATTAAAGCTTAGCCCCGCAACAATCACGGCAACTTACAAAGAGCAGGGCTTTGAGGTTAAAACTGCGCGGACAGATAAAAGCATTATGGAGACGCTGAATAATTTTTTTATCGCCGATTCAGTGCTTGCCGAACTTAGAAAATACTTCGCCGAATTTCAAACCGTACCCGACCGCCAAAATTACGGCTGGTCTTCTGAAGTCAGTAACTTTTACGAGCTGGCGTACTACCTTGAAAAAAAAGTGGAGCCGTCCGCCGAATTTTATAAGCGCCGTGATACCGATGACATCTGCGAAATTTTTAGAAAAGAGGCTAAAAAAATTTCGTCACCAATTCCCGCGTGGCAGTCACTTAAAGCGCTTTTAAATCTTGCACAGACGCAGATTTTTAACAGCGACGAAAATAGATTTAAGTACGATCACTCACTGAAAATTGAAACGCTTGATGAATTTTTCGGCAAGTTGAAAGCCGCGCCGGATATTTTTAAGCACGATAAAAATTTTGCCGACAACTGCATTAATCGCATACGCCGCAGTTTTCCCAACTTTTTAACCTACGAACTTAGCGCGGCGCTTTACAATAAGGCGGCGGGAATTTTAAATGACCCATACGAATCTGTTTACAACGCGGAGGAAAATTTTTTCTGCGTCACCTGCGGTAATTGCGGTGCCTTTGAAAATTTTCGTACGCATGAAGAGGCGGAGCGCGCGGCTTGTAAAATTTGCGGCGAAACTTTTTTTGTGGAATGTCCCAAGTGCGGCAAAAAAATTCCGTCCGTAGTCGACCACTGCCCCGCCTGCAACTTTTCTCTGCACGAATTTAAAAGCTTTAACCGCTACATTGAATACGTCAATTCAATGCTGGATTTAATAAGCCGCGCCGCTAAGTCCGACACGTCAAGCACAGAAGACCTTAAGCCGCTTATTACGGAAGTTATGAAAGTTTTGGCGAAAACAAAATTGATTAAGCCGGAGGCTACCGAAATCAGAAAAATTGAATGGCGAATCAACGGCATTGCCGCCGACCTTAAGCGCCGTGACTTATTGCGTTGGGCTGAGTCAAAACTTCCCGCGCTTACCGTTCACCCCGACAAAGTTGTTTCAGACTGCATGGAAATTTTGGACAAAGTACCGGAATATCGCGCCGCGCGTGAAAGATTGAAAACCGTTAAGCCGAAACGTCCTTTGAAACTTACGGCGATTGTCACTGAAAATGTTCCGCATAATACTAACACGTCCGCGCTTATGGGAAAAATTTCAGTCAACGCAAAATCTACAAGCCTTGCAACGATTAATTCAAATTTCGTCTGCAAAATCAGCTGGCAACCTGCCAATGACTTAGGCGTCAAGTACACGGTGATTCGCAAGTTTGAAGGCATTCCGCAAACTATAAGTGACGGTGAAATTATCGCGGAGAACGTTGAAAAGTTTGAAGTCACCGACATGAACGTTAAGCCCGGCTTTTTGTACGGTTACGCGGTTTTCGCCGTGCGTCTCGGTACCGTGTCCGACCCCACGACTTGCAGCACGGTTTTTTACGGCGACATTGAAGAAAGTAAACTCGTTGCAAAGACGGAGGACGGGCAATGTAAATTTTCGTGGAAGTTGCCGACTGAAAATTGTCTCGGCGTACGAATTTTGCGTACTGACAGCGCCGGTAACAGCGTGGTTGTTGCTGACTGCGTGCAATCGCCTTTTATCGACAACGCCGTTAAAAATCTCAAGCAGTATCAATACCGCTTGCAGTGCGTTTACTATTCGGCAAAAGACAGAATTGAAAATCAGAAAAAACTTTTGTCCGAAATTGACGGCAGTAAAATTTGGCGTGAAAAGCCGACGTTACAATACAGTCAAGGCTTAACCGTGACGCTTACGCCGGAATTTCCGCCGCGCAGAGTTGCTGACCTTGAATTTAACGTCACGAAAAGCCGCATTAAATTTTCTTGGCAATCTGCAGGTGACTTTGAACTTTGGTTTAAACTCATTGAAAAGGATTCTGACATTAAGCGTGACGCTGACTTTAATCGTAACGCTGAAACTAATCGCGGTGAAATTTTGCCGCTTGATAAAATTGACGACGTACTTGGCAGCGGCGTTGTGTTAAAGCGCGTCAAGGCGTCCGACCAAAATTGTGAATTTCAACTGCATGGCGAAATTGTAAAAATTGCCGTTATCAGTGCTACGCAAAATTATTTTTTGGTCAACGACATTATCAAGGCGTCGAACATTGAGTACTGCGAAATTGACGAAAGTAAGACGCTGGTAGATTCGAGCGGGTTGAAACTTACGCTGAAAAAGTTACCGTCCAATGTTTATATGATTCACTACAAAATTTCAACAGAGGATTCGGACGAAGAATTTGCGACGATTGACGACGCGAAGGATCGGCATATGAACAGAATTTATGCGACGAAGTACGCGCAGGACACTTTCATTACGCAAGCGCATATGCCTGAAGAAAAACTTTTCATTACAGTTATCGGCGAGTACAAGCTGAGCGACGGCACGACGATTTATTCACCGCCCAGCACCATGACGCTTGACAATCGTCCCAAAATTGAAATTTCCTACCGCCTTGAATGGGGGACTAGCGGGCTTTTCAATAAAACTTCTCACGCGAAAAATTGTAAGCTGATTTTGGAATCACTTGCCGACGCGACGCCGAAACTTTTTTTGGCGTGCAGGAAAGACGGCAGGCTAAACATTTCGCTTGCCGATAAATCTACCGTAATTCTCTACGCGGTGCCGGAATTTAAAGCGGGACTGCCTAATCGCAAGCTTGAAATATTTTTGCCCGATGAAATTTGGCATGACGTCGGAGAAGGTTTTAACGTGAAACTTTTGGCGAAGGATTCACGGCGGTTTGAGTTAAAGGCGACTAAGCCTGAAAGTTTAACGGTACCTAAAAAATAGCTTTTAGCTTGTAGCTGGTAGCTTAGAGGGATTAGGGCGATGCGAAAAATTTTATTGCTTAGTTTAATTGTCACGGCGATTTTTATAGCAGGTTGCGGCGAACAAAAAGAAATATATTCATTCGACGAATTACAATCTGCGCGAATAGGAATTTATCCCGGTTCAGCGTACGAACTTGCCGCGAAAAAATTTTTACCCAATGCCGAATACTTGTACCTTGATTCACTCGGCAACTTCATTCAGAGTTTGGAGGCAGGGAAAATTGACGCCTTCGTTGTCGGCAGGTCTCACTACAACGCCTTAAAATACAGAGGCATTGACAACGTGAAATGTCTCGACCAACCGATTGAAAAAGTCAGTTTTGCATTTTTCTTTCAAAAAAATCTTGTAGGCGAACATTTATCAGAACAGATGAACAGATTTTTAAAAGAAATGCAACAGAGCGGCGAACTTAACGAGCTGAAACAAAAATGGTTCCGTGCAGACGCAGAGCAAAAATATTTTAAAAAATCCGAGCTTATCGGCGAAAACGGCACCTTGCGGCTGGGTACTTCTGCCAATGCCGTACCTTTCATATACTTGGAGCGCGGCGAAGTCACCGGCTATGAAGTTGAACTCTTTGAAAAATTCTGCGCGGCTAACGGCTACAATTACACTGTTGCGGTTAAAAATTTTCAAGGAATACTTTTTGACTTAAAGACGAACGCATTGGACGTAGGCGTAAACGGCACGGAAATTTTGGACTCACGCAAGCATACGCTGATTTTTTCAAATCCCCATTACACTGATGACGTGGTTGTAGTTGTACGTGACTACAATGAGGAGGAAAATTTTTTCACGGCTATTAAAAATAAGTTAGTCGATACTTTGGTTGAAGAAGACCGCTGGCAGATGATTCTTGAAGGCGTAGGCGTCACAGTTTTAATAATCGTCCTGCCAACTATTTTTAGTACGATTTTTGGCTTTGTGATTTACCTCGTCTACCGCAAGCAGTACAAACTTTTTAACAAGGTAATTGACGCACTTTGCA
>CAMJNB010000051.1 GCA_946407175.1 uncultured Selenomonadales bacterium
TTTCGGCGAGTCGAATGATACCGGTAAACCCGTTGCCTACATCGGTCAAGCCGGCAATCGCAAAAACGGTGAAGGCATTTTAAATCGGCTTTTTGAACATAAACGCAACGCCGATAAAGATTATTGGACAGAGGCGGTAGTTTTTACTACTTCCAATAATTCTTTCGGTCCGACTGAAATCAGCTTTCTTGAAAATAAATTTTGTAACCTTGCCATTAAGGCAAATCGCTACGAAGTAAAAAACGGCAACGAGCCTTCGCCCGGACATATTACAGAAGAAAAAGAAAGCGAAATGGAAGAATTCGTTGAATACTCACGCTTGATTATGGGAATACTCGGTCACAATATTTTTGAACCCGTTGCCATTATTAAACCTGAAACGGATTCAAAGATTAACGACAACGATAATGATAATGATAATGATGTAACTTTTTATATGAAAAGAAAAATTCAATCCATTAATTTTTACGTCGATGCAAGCGGTAAACAAACTGCTGAAGGTTTCGTCGTTTTGAAAGGAAGTAAAATTTCACCGCAAATTAAAGATGTTATTTCAGCTTCAACGCGCAATGCTCGAAGTAATGCAAAAATTGACGCTGAAAGTGTTTTGTTAGAAGATGTACTTTTTGCAAGTCCTTCCGGCGCAGGCGAATTTGTAATTGGCAATACGTGCAACGGTTGGACGAATTGGAAAACTAAAGACGGAGTGTCTTTAAAAGATTTTGAAAATAGGAGTTGAACAAATTGATTGAACGTTACACTTTGCCCGAAATGGGAAAAATTTGGTCAATAGAAAATGAATGGCGCACCATTTTAAGCGTGGAGCTTGCCGCCTGCGACGCAATGGCTGAACTCGGTGAAATTCCCGCTGACGCCGCCAAAAACATTCGCGCTAAGGCTGACTTCACCGTCGAACGCATTAAAGAAATTGAATCCGTCACCGACCATGACATTATCGCCTTTCTTACTAACGTTGCCGAATATGTCGGCGAAGATTCAAAGTACATTCACAAGGGCTTGACTTCAAGCGACGTGAAAGACACGGCAATTTGTCTTATGATGAAACAAGCCGCCGATATTATTTTGGACGACTTGAAAAATTTCCGCGCAGTTTTACGCCGCCGTGCAGTGGAATTTAAGCATACGCCTTGCATTGGACGCACGCACGGCATTCACGCCGAACCCATGACTTTCGGTCTCAAGCTTGCACTGTGGAGCGCAGAAATTGAACGTGACATTGAACGTGTTGAGCATGCAAAAAAAATAGTAAGTGTCGGCAAACTCAGCGGCGCCGTTGGCACTTACTCAAATATTAATCCCAAAATTGAAGAGCTTGTCTGCGCGAAATTGGGACTTGAACCGGCAAAACTTGCAACGCAGGTAATTCAGCGCGACCGTCACGCCGAATACGTCACGACCTTAGCTATCGTTGCCAGCACGCTTGAAAAAATCGCTACAGAAATTCGCAACCTGCAACGCACAGACATTCGTGAGGCGGAAGAATATTTTCAGCCCGGTCAAAAAGGCTCCTCCGCAATGCCGCACAAACGCAACCCCATTAACTGCGAACGTGTTGCCGGTATGGCACGCCTTGTACGCGGTAACGCAATCGCCGCAATGGAGGACATTACCCTTTGGCATGAGCGCGACATTTCGCACAGTTCCGTTGAGCGCGTAATTTTGCCGGACGCCACTATTAACGTCGACTACTGCACCAAAAAAATGACGAAGATTATCGACAAGCTTTTAGTCTACCCCGATGCAATGTTGCATAATATGAATCGGACAGGCGGCTTGATTTTCAGTCAGCGCATTATGTTGGCGATTGTCGGCAAAGGCGTACTGCGAGAGGACGCTTACAAATGGGTACAACGCAACGCCATGAAACGTTGGCTTGAAGGCGAAGATTTTAAAACCAACGTTGAAAATGACGCCGATATAAGAAAATATTTAAGCGCTGAAGAGATTGCGGACTGCTTTGACTACAAATTTTTCCTGCGCAACGTCGACATGATTTTTGAACGCTTTGGATTGTAGCTTAGAGCTTGAAGCTTAGAGCTTAGAGATTTTAATTACTCCACCGCGCAGTTACGCTAAGCCCGCCCTTTTTCAAGCCGTCAATCTGCGCGTTCAATGCGTCAACCTTGCTTTTCAGCGCGGCAAACTCCGCCATATGCGCCGGCAACTTGTCAAGCGCATTCAAGGCGTTGTTGGTTTGTGACACGTACGTTGATAGTTGGTCAATGCGATTGTTAAGCTGATTTATCTCTGCAGACAGCGCGTCCATTTTATTATTCATCATTGACAAGTTTGAAAACAGCACGTTAATTTTATTGTCAAGCTGATTGACGTTGGACAGCAAAATTTCACCGGCAGAAGGTTTTTTCGGTGCGGCGGCGGCTTTCAATGCCTGTTCATGCCAGTATGCCTTACAAGCTGTCAATGCTTTATCAGCCAGCCAATTATAAAACTGCCGCTTATTCGGACACGGGTTATTGTCTTTGTACCAGTCATTTGAAATGAGATACATTTTGCCTTCAAACTCGACACGCCTTTCCGTGCCGTTATAAAATCTTGAAAAGCCCGTCCTGTCCGCAATGTCGCCGTAGTTCGTAACTTGACGCAGAGCACCTTCAGTCGGCAGGTTCGGAAATTTGAAATGCCGGTGCTTGCACTTTAAAGCTATCGCGTCGGTTAAAAATTTTATATTCTCTGCGTCGATTAAGCCGCAGTCTTCCATAAGCTTAAACGCCGATTCAACGAATTGCACGTTGGAGTTATCGGCGTTTATTAATTTTTCAAGCGCCGTCAGCCGCTCGGTCAGTGCCGATTCATTGACAGGAAATTTCGCGTTGTTGCTTTTAAAAATTACAGCCATTAATCAATCCTCCTTGACAAGATAAAAAATTTGTACAAAAAAATCTGCATAAGCTTGAAAGCCGTTGCAGACTTTTTAATTTGCGGGAAAAAAATATTAATCGGCGGAAATGCGAAGTTGATGCACTGCACTTTTATCAACGTCAATGTCGGAGCCGGTACGCAAGAAAGTTTCAAAAACTTCATTCGTCGTGGTATTAACCGCCTCGACGTGAACGCCGGACGCATCGACTTTGAACGTGACTTTAATCGGCGTGTTGCGTGAAGTTTGCGGCGGCAGGTTGACAATCAATTCGCCCAAAAGTTTCACGTCATTGGCAGGGTCGGTAGTCTGCGGGTTGCCGTCCTCATCAACGCAGGGAATAATTGTATCTTCGGTGGATCTGTTTTCAAATGCGCGCAGTCTCACACGTTCCTGATTATCTTCAAGTGGGTAATAGGTCTTGGAAAATACGGCAGGCATTTTTTCACCGATTTTAATAAAGTTTTCAAGTACGTACTTGTGCTTACTGCCTTTAGTGTCGACAACGCCGGGACCGAATGAACGCGGCGTCTGGTCTTCAACGTCAAATTTCGCGGTAAGCTGTTCGGCATGGTCGGACGTGATAGAAGGTTCGCCGTTAGCGTCGACAGGTGTAACGCCTTTGCCTATAGAATTTTCCTCAACTACAAGCATACTGGCATAAATCGCGGCGCCTTTTGCAACGGCTTGGTCGGGGTCGTGTTGCTGAACTTTGCCGGGGAATTTTTTCTCGACGGCATCTTTAATCATAGGCATGTAGGTTGAGCCGCCTACCAAAAGCACGGTGTCAATATTTACGCCCGGCACTTTGTCAAGCGCGTTGTCGACAAAGTTCATCGTCTTTGCAACTAAATCCGAAGTCATATTTTCAAAATCGGCGCGTTTGAGTGCGACTTCGGTACGTGAGCCGCCTACGTCAATTCTGACTTTAGTTGACTGCTTTTTACTGAGTTTGCGTTTTGCCTCTTCAACCTTACTGCGAATATCCTGTCGCGTTTCGGCTTCAATATCCTGCGCAGTTAAGCCGTTTTCGTCACAGCAAACGCGTAAAATGTGGTCGTAAAGTTTATCGTCCCAATCTTTGCCGCCTAATTTATCGTCGCCGTCGGTAGCAAGGACATTAATTTTTTGCACGTCGTTGCCTGATTCATTCTGCGCCATAGTCATTTTGATAATGGTGACGTCGAAAGTGCCGCCGCCTAAATCGTAAACCAAAATGGTACGATCCTCTTGAAATTCGCGTGCGCAGTAACTTAATGCCGCCGCAGTCGGTTCATTAATCAGACTCAATACGTTAAGCCCAGCCAATTCGCCCGCCTGTTTCGTAGCGCTGCGCTCTTCAAGTCCGAAGTATGCGGGTACGGTAATGACGACGTTTTCAATCGTGCCGCCTTGTGATTCGACGAGATTTTTCAGCCGCGTCAAAATAAGTGCGCTGATTTCTACCGGCGTGTAAGTTTTGCCGTCAAATTCGTAGACGCGGTTGTCGGGCTTGCCGATTTCGCGCTTGACGAATTGCACGACGCGTTCACCGTCAGTCTCGATATTTTCTTTAGCGGCTTGACCTACGACGACGTTATTTTCATTTTCAAAAAAGACAACGGACGCTACCATATTTGAATCGTCTTCGTTGTTTCGGATGACTTCGGGGTTGCCGTTGGCGTCAAGGCGCGCTATGCAAGAATAGGTTGTCCCTAAGTCTATACCGTATGTACTCATTAAAAATTTTGCTCCTTTCGATTTTTAGATCAATGGATCGATGGATCAATGGATCGATGGATCGATGGATCGATGGATCGATGGTTTTCTATCGATCTAGCCACTATCGATCTATCGATCTAACCACTATCGATCTATCGATCTAACCACTATCGATCTAATCCCTGCTATCGGCAAATTCGGACGTAGATTTATTTACAAGCGCCGCGTCAAAAACATAAACGTCTACGTATTCGCGATAAAGCGGACGTCCATTCCGTATAACGCCGGGTCTGCGACTTCTTGCAACTTTATTGTGAAGTTCGGGATTTGCCGTAGCTACCGTGTTAATGACCTTTGTTAAAAGCGCGCGGCGCGGTTCACCTTTCATTGACGAAAAAACTTCCGCGTCATAATCAGCCAAAATATCTTCCAATTCGTCAAAGAGTAACTGTAACTTTCGGCGACTCCTGCCGATAATTGATTCGTCGTCCAAAAGCGTACGATACTCCACGCAGACAGCGGCAATGGCTTTTAATATCGGCGTGAACTGTTCGCCGCGTTGCTGTTCACGGAAAATTTCAAGTTCCTCCTGCATGCCGCCGCGTACTTGATTTTGGAAGTTGACGTTTTCGCGCAGGACTTGAATCAATCTGCGCGATATTTTTTTCTGCTCTTCATAAACGTCTTGGAGCATTTCCTCTGCACTTAAATCCGGCGTCGAATTTTGTGCAACTTCTTCGGCGTTAAATTCCGTATTTTCATCCACAATAATTTCTCCCGCAATTCTATTCAAAATTTTTATTCACACTGTTCATAAAGTGAACGTAATTTTCAGGCATTCCCGCTTTATCCAAAGTTAATTCGTCACCGTCCGTAAAAATGTATCCCATAGCACGCGCAAAAACTTTTCCCGACATAACGTCACCGTCACGGCTTGCCACGCTGATTAATATGACACCGAACTTTCTATCTTCGCTTATGGATTTATCAGTTTTAGTGCTGTAATTTCTTTCTTTAAAAATAAATTTGCCCGTTCCGTCGTCCTTGCCGTATTCGTACCAAACTTCAACCTTCGTGCCGTCAATCGTCTTTTCAAGAATTTTAGGCTGATTATTTTTTCTTGTAGGCGAGCTTGCCTCTTGCAAAGGGTAGCCGTTTTTGATTAAGTCAATCGCCTCGATTAAAGCGCTGTCAGCGGCGTTTTGCAATTCCATTTCGGTTTTAAAATCTCCTGCAATGTAAGCGTAGTTCAATTCGGATTCTTGAATACCTTTTACAAAAATTGCGACGACAAGCAGAATGCAAATTCCAATCAGCGTAAAAAAGCCGCGCTCAGAGTTCATTTACTAATCCCTAATCCCTAGCACCTAAAACCCAACCATCTCTTCGCAGGCAGGCATAAATACCGCCGTTGATAGTCTGATAAATTTTTGAGTGGCTGAACTTTTCATTTCAAGTTCAATGTGCATAACTCTTTCACCGAGCTTTGAATATTTCAAGCAGGTTATAACCGTGTCGCCGAAAAAATTTCCGCCGGTTATGGGATTTAAAAACATGCTGTCATTCGTTCGTTTAGCTTGCAGTCTGTATTTAGGTTTGTTGCCGACTTTGTAAACGCGCCTTTCCATAACGTCTACAATATCCATATAGTCTTCCGCTTTAATTGAATTGTATTTTATTACCAGCGTGTCAAAATCTTGCCCGCTATATGTAACTTCCCTTTTAACGTAGCAGGCGGCGCGGGCGTCCTTAGTGATTCGCGTCAAAACGTCCTGCGCCTCGACTTCCAAAACGTAATCGGCGGCTTGAGTTTTCGCGGTAGAAAATATGGTCAGCACCGTTTGACTCAGCCCGTACAAAAGCATAAGTATCAGCGGTAGAGCTATCACAAATTCAATCAGTACAAAGCCGCGTTGATTATTCACCTTCCGCAATCCTTACAAGCTTTTTAAAATTAATTTCGTTGTCATTCCAAGTGACGGTAACTTCAACTTCGCGCAGATTTTCATTTACGGCGTTAATATTTGTCGTGACGTTAAATTCAATCGGCGGCTTGTCAGCGGCGTTTTCATCATACAGACCGTAGCTTTTTAAGTCCGCGCTGTTGCCATTAAAATTTTTCACCGCCGCCAAATTATTCTGCGCGGCAAGGCTTTCAACCATTGCAAGCTGTTCATTCGCCAAATTTATCGCGTGAAGTTTTAGTGACTGGTCGCCGTTTTTGACGCGCGTCATTGACTGCAGAGCCAGCATTGCGGTAAATGAAAGTATCAGCGTCAAAAATACCGTGCTTAAAAGCATAAATCCGCGCTGATTCATTTCGGTGCCGTGATATCGCCGCGCCAACGTCCGACGCTGTTAAAAATTATGTAGCGATTGAAATTTTGCCGTGAAGTCATTGTCAAAGTGCCGTTATTAGCTTTAGTGAAGGAAATGGAATCATCTAACGTTGCATTGCAATTCATAGAAAATCCCTCCGGCAGTTGGTGCGACTCGAAAACTGCTTGACCACCTCTGTAAATGCCGTATTCGGTACCGGTAATGTTCACTTTCAATTCATTTATCTTGTTACCTGGAATGACATCTTTAAAAATGTCCCTCTGATAAAAAGCATTTTTGTTCAGTGACTTTGCAAAATCCAGTGTACTCAAAAAAATTTTCATTTCGTAATCAAGGCGTACAGCGTCAACCATACGCGCCGCATTTGGAAGTGCAACCGCCGAAAGTACGGCGATTATTAAAATGACCAAAATCATTTCAAGCGTAGCAAAGCCGCGTTGATTATTCACTGTTTCACCAACTTTGGAAGTCTAGCACAAGTCTTTTTACTTTGCAACATTTAGGATAGCTTATAGCTTTCAGCTTTCAGCTTTTAGCTTTTAGAGTTTAGAGTTTCAAGCCAAACAATTAAAACCGAAATGTCTGCAGGTGACACGCCTGAAATGCGGCTTGCTTGACCGATTGAGCGCGGCTTTAATTCGGATAACTTTTCCCGTGCTTCGACGCGCAGATTTTTCATCGCGTTGTAGTCAATGTCCGCAGGCAAAAGTTTATCTTCAAGCGTCTCAAACTTTTTTGCAAGCTCCAACTGCTTTTTAATGTAGCCTTCGTAGAAAAAAGAAATTTCAACCTGCGCGGCGGCATC
>CAMJNB010000052.1 GCA_946407175.1 uncultured Selenomonadales bacterium
CGAATTTCGCAACCGTTGGCAATGAGGGAGTTTTTAACTTCCGCCGTCTCTTTGTACTGCACGGGAACTTCGTCTTTAACCTTCGTCGAAATGGGAGCGTCCTTCTGCATGAAGAGTTCTTCCCAAACTGCAGGATCGAGACAATCGCGGTTAGCCTTGTAATAAGCCGCCGTAGAATTGATTCTTGCAACGTAGCCTTTATGTTCATACGCGCTGATTTTATGTTCGCTTGCGTGGCGGATAATGCCGTCAATCAAAAGGTCTTGACCGCCGCGCTCGTAGGTTGAACGCACGATGTAAGCAAACGTCGGCACCGGCATAAGGTAAGCACTCATTACAGCCTTTGCGCCTTTTTTAATGCCGTTGGATTCAGCCAAATCCGTCACGACGCCGTTTGTGCTGGTTTCAATCGTTACGGTATGTCCTTCTTTGTCTTCGGAAACGGTATTGTAAATCATCGTGATATCTGCATCACTGGATTTATGGAAGTCAAGGACTTTTTGGAAGTCAATGTTGTAGACGTAACTGCCGTTTACGAAGAGGACGTATTTTTTATCGCTCAATTCTGCGAAATCGAGGTTGGCATAAATGTCTTTCAAGTCGCCTTTGCGTGCGTCGTTGCCGGGAAGTGCGGCAGGCAGATAGGTTAAGCCGTCGCGGCGGCGTGCCAAATCCCAATCTTTACCGGAGCGGATATGGTCGAGAATTGCGCGTGAATAATCGGGGAGCATAAGTCCGACACTGTTGACGCCGGAATTAATCATATTTGAAAGGGAGAAGTCGACAACGCGATAACGTCCGGCAAAGGGAAGAGCCTCTACTGCGCGGGTTGCCGCCAACTCTCTGAGCAATTCGTTACTTTCTTGCAGGTTTACGATACCTACTACTGTTTTCATACAACTGGCACCTCCATTTTAGCTTAGAGCTTATAGCTTTCAGCTTTCAGCTTGTAGCGGTTAGGTTTCAGCTAATAGCTAATGGCTAACAGCTAACGGCTATTTATCCTACAACTTCGCCTTCCGCAATGACGGAAATTTCGCCTTCCTTGCCTTCGACTTTTGCGCCGGCTTTAATGGTAACGTCCTGCGCCAAAATGGCATGGTCTACAATCGCGCCGTCTTCAATCTTCGTAAAAGGCAGTACAACCGAATTGGTGACTTTCGCGCCTTTGCCGATACGAACGCCGCCGAAAATTACGGAATGTTCGACTTGACCGAGTACTTGTGCGCCTTCAGCTACCATTGACTGCTTAACACTGCCGTCGGGTCCGATAAAGTGCGGAGGCATTGAGGGGTTGGACGAGTAAACTTTCCAATCGCCGTTGAGTTCAAAAGGCGGCTGGTCTTGCAACAAGTCCATATTTGCCTGCCACAAGCTTTCAATCGTTCCTACGTCTTTCCAGTAGCCGTCAAACGCATAGGAGAAGAGACGCGCGCCGTCATTGAGCATTTTCGGAATGAGGTCGTTACCGAAGTCATGGGTGGAATTTTCATTTACGCCGTCATCTTCAAGATACTTCTTAAGGAAAGTCTTTGTGAAGATATAAATACCCATTGACGCCAAAGTAGATTTAGGTTCTTTCGGCTTTTCTTGGAATTCGGTAATTCTGCCGGTCTCTTTGTCGGTAACCATAATGCCGAAACGCGGAGCCTCTGCCAAAGGTACTTCAAAGACGCCTATTGTAACGTCGGCATTGTTAGCCTTGTGTGCCTCAAGCATCCATGAATAATCCATTGTATAAATATGGTCGCCGGAAAGAATCAAGACGTATTCGGGATCCGTGAGATCAATAAAGTTCAAATTCTGATAAATGGCGTCCGCCGTGCCGCGATACCAATCAGCGCCTTTTTCACGTGCATAAGGGGGCAAAATAAAAACGCCGCCGCCAATGCGGTCCAAATCCCACGCACTGCCTGCGCCAAGATAGTTATGAAGTTCAAACGGCTTGTACTGGGTGAGAACGCCAACTTTCGTAATGCCCGAGTTCACGCAGTTAGAAAGCGGAAAATCGATAATGCGGTACTTTCCGCCGAAAGGCACTGCCGGCTTTGCTACCGTTTTTGTAAGAGCTTTAAGACGACTGCCCTGTCCGCCTGCAAGAATCATTCCCAAGCATTCTGTCTTTCTCATAAACAATCCCCCCTGGATTAAATTCTCAATGCGCTGTTAATTCCGAAGCAACGCTGAATTACTTCTTTTTTGAAATTTCTACGTACCTTGCAAAATTCCTTCAAAAATTTCAGAAAAAAGTAAATTTCAGAATATAATCATATTGCGAAAAATATTTTCAATCGCCTTGATACGCCTTGACGGTAAAAAAATTTACCGCCTAAAAATTTCGTTACGCGTAAAAAAATTTTTTGTGATAAAATTTGCGTCAACGTTTTTATTTTGGACGATAAACTTTTTTGGAGTGAATTTGATTGAAGAAAAATTTTTGGCTTAACATAATACTTTTTGTCAGCGCGTTGGCTTGCATTTTAACCGGCATTGAAATGGATTTTTATCCAATTTCGCTTGATAGAGAGGGGCGTTTTCTTGTACGCAGCTTGCACAGATATTCCGGCTACGTCATGGCGGTGGGAATTGTCCTGCATATATTTTGGCACAGCGGTTGGATTAAAGGCGCGGTTAAAAATATTTTCAAAAAAAATTAGGGGCTTTTGGTCAATTCAAATTTGGTTAAAAAATTTTTTATGAATTACTTTTTCTTTGGCGCAAAGAAAAAGTAACAAAAAGAAACAGGCGCGGATGTTGCTCGCTGGTTTTATCGTAATTCCAACTTTTACGTACCGTACAATGTTACGATAATTCCGACGTGGCTGACCGCAGCGAATACATCCGCGCCGCCTTTTTTTACAAACAAACCTCACACATTAATGTTACGGCAAATGCGGCAACGGTTCACGCCCAAATTTTAAAATCCTCGTCCGTCGCCAAAACAAAATGACTGCCGCCGACATGGTGCATACTTCCTGCCGCGTAGTCAACTTTCGTCACGTCGTAAGTAATCGGCGTACGTTTTTTTTCTGCGCAGGGATTCGGTATCGGTACCGCCGACAATAAACTTTTTGTGTAGGGGTGAATTGGGTTTGAAAAAATTTCATGCGTCGTACCGGTCTCGACAAGATAGCCTAAATGCAGGACGCCGATTTTGTCAGAAATGTACTTGACCATACTTAAATCGTGCGCAATGAAAAGGTACGCGCAGTTCGTAGCGTCTTGAATATCTTTCATCAAGTTGACAACCTGCGCCTGTATCGACACGTCAAGCGCGGAAATGCATTCGTCCGCAATAATAAGCTTAGGTTGCATTACAAGCGCGCGGGCAATGCCTACACGTTGACGTTGACCGCCGGAGAATTGATTCGGATAACGTTCGGCGTGTGCGGGAGATAAGCCGACCTTTTTTAAAATTTCGCCGATAATTTTATTTTTCTCCTGCGCGGTGTTGTAAAGTTTATGAATGTCCAAACCTTCGCCGATAATTTCGCCGACTTTTTTACGCGGGTTTAAACTTGACATAGGGTCTTGAAAAATCATCTGCATATTTTTGCGCAGAAATTTATTCGTGTCGCCGTCAAGATTGCCTGAAATAATTTTGCCGTCGAAAGTAATTTTGCCGTCAGTGGGATTGTAAAGGCGAATGATACTGCGACCGATTGTAGTTTTGCCGCTACCTGATTCGCCTACAAGTCCGTAGGTTTCGCCGGGATAAATTTCAAATGATACGCCGTTGACGGCTTTCACGGTGAAGTTACGCGATATTTTAAAATGTTGGTGAAGGTTTTCAACTTTAAGCAATGGCGTCAAAAATGTTCGCTCCTTTAGTTAGGACTTTCTCTAAGCTCTAAGCTCTCTTAGCACGGTCAATACGCTTTTTTAATTCTGCCGGCATTTCAACTTTCGGCGCGTCGGGGTGAAGTAGCCACGTTGCCGCAAAATGCGTCTCGGAAATTTTAAACATAGGCGGCGCGGCTTTTTCATCTATTTTCATTGCAAATTTATTTCTTGCCGCGAAGGCGTCGCCTTTTGGTTCGTGTAATAAATTGGGCGGACTGCCGGGTATTGAATAAAGTCTCGCGTCGTATGTTTCTAAATCCGGCATTGCAGATAAAAGTCCCCACGTGTAAGGATGACGCGGGTCAAAAAATATTTCCTCCACCGTGCCGCGTTCAATAATTTTTCCCGCATACATTACATTAACAAAGTCCGCAACCTTCGCCACAACGCCTAAATCGTGCGTAATGTAAATTACCGAAATGCCTAATCTGGATTGAAGGTCTGAAATCAAATTCAAAATGCCGGCTTGTATCGTCACGTCAAGGGCAGTGGTAGGCTCATCACAGATTAAAATTTTCGGCGTATTTGCAAGCGCAACGGCAATTACAACGCGCTGGCGCATACCGCCTGAAAGTTGGTGCGGATAATTTTTAAAGCGTTTAGCCGCGTCGACAATGCCGACTAAATTTAAAAGTTCCAGCGCCTTGTCACGTGCATCATCTTCAGAAATTTTTTGGTGCAGGAGCATACCTTCCATAATCTGCGCGCCAATCGTCATGGTAGGGTTAAGACTCGTCATGGGGTCTTGAAAAACCATTGCAATATGTTGACCGTTAATCGTGCGGCGTAAATCTTTTTTAGTCAGTGTCAGCAGGTCAATAACTTTGTCGTCACAGCGATAAAAAATTTTTCCGCCGTTAATCACCGCGTTGCTGTCCAAAAGTCCGGTAACCGCCTTCATTGTGACGGATTTGCCGGAGCCTGATTCGCCGACAATAGCGACGGTTTTACCTTTCGGCAAAAAAATATCGACGCCGCGAATTGCATGAATGTTGCCGGCGTTCGTTTTAAAAGTTATGTCAAGATTTTCGACAGATAAAATTATTTTTTCGTCCATAAAATTTTCCTTAAAAGCTTACAGCTTGCAGAAATCCTGAAAGCTAAAAGCTAACCTCACATGTCCTCAAGTTTAGGTGCCAACGCCTCGCGCAGTCCGTCACCGATTAAATTAAATCCCAACATTAAAAGCGCCAAAACCGTTATCGGCGGCAAAATTTGGTACGGCAAAATCGTAATGCTGTTGAATCCCGCCTCAATCAGTGAACCTATCGAACATTGCGGAAGGACAATGCCGACGCCGACGAAACTTAAAAATGCTTCGGTGAAAATTGCAACGGGGATTGAAAACATAACCTGTGTGATAATAGGTCCAATAGTGTTTGGTAAAATCTGCTTAAAAATTATGTGAAAACTGCTTGCGCCGAGAGTGCGGCTTGCCAAAACGTATTCGCGCTCCTTAATCTTCAAACATTCTGCGCGTGCAATTTTACTCATGCCGATCCATTCAGTGATAATCAGCGAAAAAATTACGAGCCACATACCTTTTGGCATAAAAATTGCAAGAATTGAAATTATTACCAGCGTCGGAATGCTGCTGATAACTTCAACGACGCGCTGTAAAAAATCATCAACGTAGCCGCCAAAGTAGCCGGAGATTAAACCGTAGCTCATGCCGATAATCATATCAATTAAAATCGTGACAAAGGCAATTATCAGTGATACTCTTGCGTCGTCCCAAGTTCGCGTCCACAAATCGCGTCCCATGTCGTCCGTACCGAATAAAAAAGTTTTGTCCGCAAATAAACCCTGCGCGTCACTTTCAAGCGGCGCCAAATTCTTTGCCACAATTTGTTCATCTTCTACCGTCACTGCTACAATTTCGTCATAGGCGTAGGGGCTTAAAATCGGCGCAAATACCGCTAAAATAATCATTGCCGAGACGATAACCAAGCCGGTCATTGCAAATTTATTTTTAAAAAAGTGTGTTGCAACGCCTTTCCAATATCCCTGCGACGCAAAATTTAAATCGACTTCAATATTTCTGTCGGTTAAAAATTCAAAATCGCCTTTCTGTGGCGTGTAACTTTCATTCATTCGCATCACTCCTGTTTGAAAAAGGAACATTTTATTTAAGAAGAATATTTTGAAACTGCACGATTATATCTTCGGCACTGTGATTCTTTAATTCAAGCCAATAAACTCCGCGCAGATTCAGCTGGCTTTTATTTTGCTCACTTAGAGTATCGGCAATGAAAACGTCAGAATTTCTTGCAATGACGGCGTCGGAAGATTCAGAACTGCCCTTATCCATTAATTTTCCTTCGCAATGCTGATACGCGGGTCAAGTATGCCGTACAAAATATCCAGCACCAACATGACTACAATGTACATTGCCGAATACAAAATGCCCAGCGCCAAAACGTAATTGTAGTCAATGCCTTCACCGGCAATGGCGTCAACCATAAGCTTGCCGATGCCGTTAATGCCGTAAATTTTTTCAAGCACCATTGCGCCGGTTAAAAGTCCCACGACAAGCGGGGCGATAACCGTCACGACCGGTATCATTGCATTTCTCAGGACGTGTTTGCGCAGAAGTTCAAAGCCGTAAAGTCCCTTCGACTCTGCAAGTTTTACGTAGTCACTGTTCATGACTTCGACCATTTCATTTCGCGTGAATCTTGCGACGGTTGAAATTGCAAACATACTTAGTGACAGCGCCGGCATTATCGACGAAAATAAAAATTGCGACGGGTCAAAGAAGTACGGGAAGAATGGTATTTTAAACGAGAAAAAATACTGCAGGAAAATCATAAACACGTAGGACGGTACGCAGACGCCGAGTATTGAAATTATCGTACAGAAACCGTCAAGAAATTTTCCGCGATTCAGCGCCGCCGTTATGCCGAGTAAAAGTCCCGCGAAGGTGCCGAATAAAATTGAAAGCCCACCTATCTTTGCAGAATTTTCAAGGCAGATTAAAAGTATCGGCTTAATCGGTGCGCCGTTGTAAAGTGACGTGCCGTATCCGAAACTGCCGTGCAGTAGCATTGACATATAGTTGGCGAACTGAATTAAAATCGGTTCGTCGAGTCCCAACTCTGCGCGTTTGTGCAAAATCATTTCAGCCGTCATTTTTTCCGTAGGGAAGGGGTTGCCCGGCATTATGCGAATCAGCACGAACAGCACGAATGTTATCACCAAAAGCGTCACCAATGCCAGTAAAATTCTTTTTACAATATATCTTGTCATAACACCAAACCTTTATTAGTTGATAGATCTCTAGTTGCTAGTTACTAGCGATCTAGTGATCTAGCGATCTAGCGATCTAGCGATCTATTTAAAACAGCGTGCTTGTAAATTCGCGATACGCCGGCAGTAGGAAACTCAATGCTGACGACGTCTTCCGAAATTAAATTGGCGTCCGCACCGGTATACAAAGGCGCTATAACCGCCTCTTGCATCATAATCTTTTCGGCGTCGTGAAGTGCTTGCCAACGCGCAGAATAGTTAGCGGCAAGAGAGCCTGTCGTACTTTCGGCAATTAATCTGTCATATTCGGCGTTACTCCAATGTTCGGCAACTTCGCAGTTTTCAGTAGTCCACAACATTAAAAATCCCATTGGGTCATTGTAATCGGCAATCCAATTTACTACGGCGATATCGTAATCGTCATTATAAGTTTTACTCAAATATTCTGCCTTTGTTACCGGTTGAAGTGTTATCGTGACGCCGGGCAAATTTTTTTCAACCTGCGATTTAATAGACTGCACAATTTTTACCGTCATATCGCCGGAATCATTTGAAT
>CAMJNB010000053.1 GCA_946407175.1 uncultured Selenomonadales bacterium
CTCCTTTCAAAAGTTTTGTAAAAGTTATTCTGTTTTAAAATTGAAAATCCTACGCAAAAAAATAATAAATAGCGCAAATGCTTTATCATTGAAAAGTTGCAGGGAAGGAAGAAAATAATTTCTGTCGAAAATTTCAGCGTATACGTAAAACAGGAGGAACAAATTTATATGGAAGTTTTTGAAATGGAACTCGGCGGCAGAAAGTTGGTCGTAGAAAGCGGCAAGATGGCAAAGCAAGCAAACGGCGCTGTCTTGGTACGTTACGGAGACACGGCGGTATTGGCAACGGCAACGGCGTCAGCTAAACCGCGTGAAGGTGCTGACTTTTTTCCGCTTACAGTAGACTGCGAAGAAAAAATGTATTCGGCAGGCAAAGTGCCCGGCGGCTTTTATAAGCGTGAAGGCAGACCGCAAACCAGCGGCATTTTGCGCAGTAGATTAATTGACAGACCGATACGCCCGCTCTTCCCCGAAGGTTTTAGAAATGACGTTCAAATAATCGCCACGATAATTTGTTACGACCCCGATAATCAGCCGGAAATTCCCGCAATGCTCGGAGCGTCACTTGCCCTTTGCATTTCAGACATACCTTTCAACGGTCCCATTGCAGGCGTGAGAGTAGGCAGGATTGACGGCGAATTTATTATCAATCCCACGCAAGAGCAAATGGAAAATACAGACCTTGACTTAATGGTTGCCGGAAGTGCCGATGCCGTCATGATGGTTGAGGCAGGTGCAAATGAATTGCCGGAAGACGTAATATTGGAGGCAATTTTATTCGGTCACGAAGAAATTAAAAAGCTCGTACAATTTCAAAAGGACATTACCGCGCAGATTGGCAAGCCTAAAGGTGAATTTGAACTGTTTCACCCCAATGAAGAGATTGAAGCCGCCGTACGTGAAATTGCGCCTGAAAAAGTTGATGCCGCGATTCGTAACCCCGATAAGCTTGCACGCGACGCCGCCGTTGACGCAGTGCAGGAAGAAATTACCGCGCAACTTCTTGAAAAATTTCCCGTTGAAGAATATCCCGACGTTGAAAAGGATATCGGCGAAGTCTTTTACAAAGTCAAAAAAGATGTCGTACGCAAAATGATAACGCAGGAAAAAATTCGTCCCGACGGTCGTGAACTTGAGGAAGTTCGTCCCATAAGCTGTGAAGTCGGCTTATTCCCGCGCACGCACGGTTCCGGACTTTTTACGCGCGGACAAACGCAAGTTTTAACCATTACAACTTTAGGTTCAATCGGTGACGAACAGATTGTTGACGGCTTAGACCCGGAGTACACTAAGCATTATATTCACCATTACAACTTTCCAGGCTTTTCTGTAGGTGAGGCAAGACCTGCGCGCAGTCCCGGACGTCGTGAAATTGGTCACGGTGCATTGGCTGAACGTGCACTTGTACCGGTCATTCCCGCGCTTGATGACTTTCCCTATACCATTCGACTTGTCTCGGAAGTTTTGGAGTCGAACGGCTCAAGTTCAATGGGCAGTGTTTGCGGCAGTACGTTAAGCCTTATGAATGCGGGCGTACCGATTAAACGTCCCGTCAGCGGCGTTGCAATGGGGCTTGTAAAAGACGGCGATAAACATACCATTTTAACCGACATTCAAGGTATGGAAGACGCGCTCGGCGATATGGACTTCAAAGTTGCCGGTACCACTGAAGGCGTCACGGCGATTCAAATGGATATTAAAATTGCCGGCATTACGCGCGAAATTTTGAGTGACGCTCTTGCACAGGCTAAGCGCGGACGTTCATTCATTCTCGGCAAAATGCTTGAAGTCATAAGCGAACCTGCGGCAGACCTTTCACCGTACGCGCCGCGCGTCATGACTACGAAAATTCCCGTTGAAAAGATTCGTGAAGTTATCGGCACCGGCGGCAAGGTTGTCAACAAGATTATTGAGGAAACAGGCGTCACTATCGACATTAAAGACGACGGCAGTATTTTTGTCACTTCGCAGGACGTTGAAGGCATTAAACGCGCCATGAAGATGATTGAGGATATTACGCATGACTTTGAGATAGGTGAAGTCATTGAAAACGCCGTTGTAACACGCCTTGAAAGTTTCGGCGCATTCGTTGACCTTTTGCCCGGCAGAGAGGCTCTTTGCCACATTTCGCAGCTTGCCGCTCACCGTGTTGCCAATGTAGAAGACGTTGTACAAATCGGCGACATTTTAAGCGTCAAGGTTATGGAGATTGATGATCGCGGTAAAATTAACGTCAGTCATAAAGCTACTCTCGGCTTAGAGGATATTTTTGGCAATAAATCTCCGCGCAGAGACGGCGGCAATCGCGGCGGTAATTCCGGCAGTCGTAATGGTAATTCTAAAGACGTTATCGGCAAAGGCGGTTCACCTAAACGCACAAGTTCCAATCAAAATTCCAAACCCAATCGTCCCAATTCAAATTCAAGCTACAGTTCCAATCGTCGCAACGACCGTTCGCGCAGAGACAGGGACTAGGTAAAATGAAACTTTCAAAAAAATTTTTAAAAGCACTTTCAGTGTCGTTGGCATTTACATTGGCGCCTGCCGCAACTTTCGACATTTCGTCCGCGCAGGCTAAAGACGCCACACCAATTACCGCGCAGGCAAATTCTACGTGGTATGACGTGCTTAACTTTGATGACGAGAGTGAAAAAGAAAACGCCTTGCGCGGCTTAATCGAGGCGCCGAAGGCGTTGGTAATTTATGACGATAAAGGCAATGTCGTTTGGAATGTCGCGCAACGTGACTATATGAAGTCTGCGGAAAAAATTCCCGCCACCGTCAATCCCAGTCTTTGGCGAAACACGCTGAACAATTCATACGCCGGCTTGTTTGAAGTTTGCGAAGGCATTTACCAAGTTCGCGGCTACGATATGGCGAACATAACTTTCATACGTACAAACAGCGGCTGGATTGTCTTCGATGTGCTGATGTGCAAAGAAACTGCGCGGCAAGCGGTAGAGTTAATGGAAAAGCATTTCGGCAAGCTTAATATCAAGGCGGTGCTGTACAGTCACAGTCACATTGATCACTACGGCGGCATTGAAGGCGTTATCGATAAAAACAGCGTTGCCGATAAAAACTTGCCGCTGAATGAACAGATTAACTCCGGTAAAGTTGCGATTATCGCGCCGGAAGGATTTTTGCAACACGCCGCATCTGAAAATATTTATGTCGGCGTTGCAATGGGGCGACGCGCTCAATATCAGTACGGCACGCCGCTTGCAGGTAATGACACCGGCTCAATGTCAATCGGCATAGGCTTGGGACAAGCTCAAGGAAGTATTTCTCTTATCGCGCCGACGTATGACGTTAAGACGAATGAGACTATTAACATTGACGGCTTGGAAATACAATTTCAACTTACGCCGAATACGGAGGCACCTGCCGAAATGAATGCGTACTTCCCTAAATATCACGCGTTATGGCTGGCGGAAAATTGTACCGGTACAATGCACAACCTTTACACTCTGCGCGGCGCTGAAGTTCGTGACGCCGCCGCATGGTCGCATTACATTTTGCAAGCTCAACAACTTTTCGGAAAAAATCTCGACGTTGTATTTCAAAGCCACAACTGGCCGCATTGGGGACGTGAAAATATTCAGCGCTACATGGAAGATACCGCCGCAGTTTACAAGTACATTCACGATCAAACTTTGCACTACGTAAATCAAGGCTACACGTCGACTGAAATTTCCAATATGATTAAGTTGCCCGACGCGCTGAATAAAATTTGGTACACGCGCCAATACTACGGTACACTTTCGCACAACTCTAAGGCGGTTTATCAAAAATATATCGGCTGGTACGATGCAAACCCCGTTAATTTGAATTTACTGCCTCCTGCCGAATCTGCCAAAAAGTTGGTTGAATATCTCGGCGATACCGACGCAGTTTTGGCTAAGGCGCGTAAAGATTTTGAAAAGGGCGAATATCAATGGGTCGCGCAGATTACCAAAGAATTAATTTTTGCCAATCCCAAAAATCAGGCGGCACGTGAACTTTGTGCAGACGCGCTTGAACAGCTTGCCTATCAAGCTGAAAGCGGTACGTGGCGAAATTGCTACTTGGTAGGAGCGTTGGAACTGCGTAAAGGCAAAAACGATACGTCGTTGGGCGGCAACCTTCAAAGTATGATGAACGGGCTGACTATGGAAATGGCGCTTGATTATCTTGCAATAGCCAATGACGCATTGGACGCGCAGAATGACGACGTTTCAATTAACCTAAATGTCACCGATACCGGAGAAAAATTCTTTATCGAAAGAAAGCACGGCGTCTTTTTAGTTTATAAAAATGAAAACCGTACCAATGCCGCCGCCGCGTTAAATTGCACAAAGGAGCAATTCTTCGCGCTGATTTTCGGACAAAATAATTTGGCGCAGAATCAAATTACCGGCGACGGTGCGGCGATACCAAAACTTTTTGCTCACTGTAAAACCTTTTCGCGAAATTTTAACATCGTCGAGCCTTAACGCCTATTTAAGGAAGTGATAACATTGAAAATGAAATTCGGTTTGGCGTTGGCACTATCCGTACTGTTTCAACTGCCTACACTAAATGCCGCGCCCATTGACAGGGAAGTTGCAATTTTGGCGTCGGAGCAATCTCAAGGCAACAATGAAACTACACAAACTCCACCTTCCACGTCAAAACCGCAAAAAAAATCTAAGCAGGAACTTGAGGCAGAAAAAAAGCGCCTTCGTGAAGAAAGACGCGCAGAAGAAAGAAAAATGAAAGAAGAAAGAGAAACTGCGCGTAAACAGATTGAAGAAGGCAAGAAAGAGGAAATTAAAACTACCGACAATCGCCGTACCAATCCTCCTACGCGCCGCACTTCTACCGGTACACGTGATGACAACACTCAAGCCGCTACGTCCGATTCAACGCCTTCAGTAGCACCTGCAACTAACTCTAATCCTACGACTAATACTAATCCTACGACTAATGCTAATCCTGCAACTAATTCTAATCCTGTCGCTAATACTAATCCTAATGTCAGCACGAATACCAATCCCAACGTCAACAAACCTGCCAACACTAACGCGACGCCTTCTGTAGGCATACCCAATCCTTTGAAACCTTACGCAAGTTTTGAGGATCTTTCAAAGGCGGTGGGGTTTACTCCGCTGTACCTGCCGAAAAAATCCGGCTACAGCGTGAATGAAATTTACAGTCTTGACAATAAAGTTGCTGAAGTTCGGTACGGTCGGCGTTGGGAGCCGGAAGTTAATTTGATTATTCGCACGTACAAGCGCGCGCCGAATGAAGAGTTGAAAGATATCAGCGGCGTTTACGGCGTCAAGTGGCGAATTGATACCACTGCAAACACTACGATTTACATTGCGAAGGTTAATGACGCTACGAATGTTGCGGCGTGGGCGGTAGGCGATTATACTTTTTCAGCCTACGTGGAAAATCTTTCTTTCGCCGCATTTCATACGCTTGTAGTTGAAGAGCTTGTAGATTTATCCAAGCATTATTTTGTTTAGCAGGTAGCCGGTAGCGGTTAATGGCTAACGGCTAATTTTTAACTGCGTCACGATAATTCCGGCGAACATCAGCACGCAACCAAAAATTTCACGTCCCGTCATAACTTCGCCGAGTAAAAGCCAGCCCGACACCGCGCCGAAAATCGCCTCAAAGCTCATCAAAATTGCCGCTGCAGAAGGTTCAGCGTACTTTTGACCGTAAATTTGCAAAGTAAACGCAACGCCCGAACTCATCACGCCGCCGTACAAAATCGGTACCGCCGCGCTGAAAATTGCGTCAAGCGTAGGATTTTCAAAAAGCATCATTGCCGCGAAACTTAAAACTGCGGTGGTGAAAGCTTGACCGGTTGAAAGTTCCATTGCGTCGACACTGTTTGCGAATCTGTCAACAAGTAAAATTTGCACCGTCCAAAAAAATGCGCCGATTAATAAAAGTACGTCACCGAAATTTACGCTGAACTCTTCATTAAGCGCCAAAAAATATAATCCCGTTATCGCGAGAAACGCGCCGATCCAATTTTCGGTGCGTATTTTTTTGCCGATTAATACAGAGACCAGTGGCACGAAAACTATGTAAAGGCAGGTGATAAACGCCGCCTTGCCGGCCGTAGTGTAGAGCATTGCCACTTGCTGAAATGAACTTGCCGCAAATAAGCTTATGCCGATTAAAAGCCCCGTCAAAAAGCCGCGTCCATAACGGTTTTGAAGTCGTTCTTTTGTACGTTGCCGCCGCGTAAACCATAACACGGCAGTCAATGCCAAGACGCCGATAAAATATCTTGCCGCCGCGTATGAAAAAGGTCCCAAGCCTTCCATGCCGCTCATCTGCGCGACGAAAGTTGTGCCCCAAAAAAAAGACGCGCCGAGTAACATCAGCGCTCCACGTAATTGCATTTTTTACACTTCCCAAAAACTTTTGCGTAGTCTTAAAATTTTTCTAATTCATTTAAAACGGTCAATATTATATTTGGTACACGCCTCGACAGGATTTTTTACCGAATTCATGGGACAGACGGTCTGACAGCCTTCATAGTTGCCGTGTAAAATTCTGTATCGCGCGGCGGCGTATTCGTAGGAATTTAAAATTTCGTCCCAGTTCACAAACTCTTTACCGTCCTTAACGCGAATAAAATCATTTATGTTTAAAGTCGCGTGAAACCAACTGCAAAAGTCCATTCGCCCATCTGGATAAAGATCAATTTCATTCCAAGGGGCAAAACAAATTTCAGTGTCACCTGCCTTGTGAAGGTGTAACGTCGGTGAAATGTCGTCGACAAGTGACAGTTTATTTTTACCGTTAGCCTTACGCAATTCATTTCGCTTGTTCAATTCGCCAAGTACAGAGCGGTTCGCGGCAAGCTTTAAAAATTTTTCGTACTTGCGATTAAGCTCCGAAATTGGAGTAGCCTCAACTTCCTGCTGAATTGACGCCGCCTCTTTTGCCGGAATCCATAAGCGAAAGTAGACGATAACTTTTTCGGCAAGCACGCGTTCCAATTCCATTAACGTCTTAAGTGCGGGGCGGCTAATTTCGGGATTGGCGAAGAAATCGCTGTTCATGTCATTTTCCGTGTAGTCGAAGAAGTAGACTAAAAATCCCGCGTGAAGGTTCAAGGCAAGTTCGGCAAAATTTAAAATGTCGTCAACATTGTCTTTGTTTATAACCATAGACAAATCAGGCGCGAAACAGAGTTTGTCCTCCGCCTCAAGCTTTTTCAAGTAGCTTTTAATGTTACGAATTATGAAGGGATAAATTTTCCGCGCAGTGTCGCCGTCGTCCGAATCCCAACAACTTTTCGCAAAAGTTTCGGCGTTGGACGCGTTTAATGAAAAGTGGGTTTTGAAAAGATTTTTGCAAGCGATTTGCTGATATTTTTCATTGAAGGCAATGCCGTTCGATTCAGTCATCACGGTAATTTTTGGAAAGTTTTCAGATAAAAATTTCATGTAGTTGTAACTTTCCTTAGCAAAAAAAGCGTCGCCGCCGGTAATTAAAACCACGCTTAATTTTTCGTAAAGCGGGCGGCAAAGTTCGTAGTACCAAGAAGGTATCATAGAGTGATTGACTTCATCGCCGAAACCTAAACGTACTCCGCAATATCGGCATTTGGCATTGCAAGCATTGGTAATTCTTATTCGCAAAAGTCCG
>CAMJNB010000054.1 GCA_946407175.1 uncultured Selenomonadales bacterium
ATTGATCCAACGATCCAACGATCCAACGATCCAACGATCCTAAATTTATTTCTTGCCGCCGGCTTTACCTTCCTTGCGACGAATATGCTCACCGGAATACTTAATGCCCTTGCCTTTGTAGGGTTCAGGTTCACGCCAGCCGCGAATATTAGCGGCAACGGCGCCTACAAGCTCCTTATCAATGCCATGAACGGTGATAGAGGTAGGAGAAGGGGCATCAAGGGTAATACCTGCGGGCGGTTCGATGATAACGGGGTGAGAGTAGCCGAGTGCGAGAGAGAGATTTTTGCCTTGTTTAGCGGCACGATAGCCTACGCCGTTAATTTCAAGGTTTTTGGTAAAGCCCTGCGTGACGCCGACAACCATATTGTTGATAAGCGTGCGGGAAAGACCGTGTAAACTTCTGTGCGTTTTGTCATCAGAGGGGCGGGCAACGGTAAGAGTGCCGTCCTCGATGGTTATTTTCATATCCTTGTTGATCTTGCGGGAGAGTTCTCCTTTGGGACCTTTAACATGCACCAAATTTTCCGCGTCGACGGTAATTGTGACGCCGGCGGGAATTGTTATCGGTGCTCTTCCAATTCTTGACATTTCAGCACCTCCATGCTAGCTGTCAACTTTTAGCTTGGAGTATTACTCTCTAAGCTGTAAGCTCTAAGCTAAACTACCAAACGTACGCGATAACTTCGCCGCCGAGTCCGATTTTTCTAGCCGCCTTATCAGTCATAATGCCTTTTGACGTGGAAATAAGGGCGACACCGAGACCGCCTAAAACGCGGGGTAAGGCTTTGCGGCGCGAATACTGGCGAAGACCGGGACGGGAAATGCGCTGAATGCCGGTTATAACCTTTTCGCGGTTGGGACCGTACTTGAGGAAGACAGTCAAAATGCCTTGCTTGTTGTCCTGCGCGAAGGTGTAGTCACGAATGAATCCTTCCTGCTTAAGAACTTCCGCAATTGCGGTTTTTATCTTGGAGCCGGGAATTTCAACTTTGTCATGATAGACAGAATTAGCATTGCGAATGCGTGTAAGCATGTCTGCAATAGGATCAGTCATTGCCATTGCTAACCGATATCCTCCTTTCAAAAAATAAAATTACCAACTGGATTTAGTGATGCCGGGAATAGCGCCGGCGTATGATTGTTCACGGAAACAGATGCGGCACATTTGAAATTTGCGCATATAAGCGTGGGGACGACCGCAGATTTTGCAGCGGTTATATTCACGAGTCTTGAACTTTTGAGGCTTTTTCCATTTTTCGATTAAAGCTTTCTTAGCCATTTGATAAACACCACCTTTTAGGCATTGGCGAAGGGCATACCCATAAGCGCCAAAAATTCGCGAGCCTCTTCATCGGTCTGAGCAGTGGTGACGACAATGATATCCATACCGCGAATTTTGTCGATTTTGTCATACTCGATTTCAGGGAAAATGAGTTGCTCTTTGATACCGATAGCGTAGTTGCCGCGACCGTCGAAAGAGTTACGATTAACGCCGCGAAAGTCGCGAACACGGGGGAGGGCGATATTCATAAACTTATCGAGAAAATCATACATACGATCACCGCGCAGAGTGACTTTGCAACCGATAGGCATACCCTTACGAAGTTTCCAGGCGGCAAGAGATTTTTTAGCGCGGGTGATAACGGGTTTTTGACCGGCAATGGTAGTTAAATCGGTAATGGCAGATTCAAGAGCTTTGGGGTTGCCGACGGCATCACTAAGCGCAATGTTAATGACGACTTTATCAAGCTTGGGAACCTGCATAACGTTTTTGTAGGCGAATTTTTCAGTTAAAGCTTTGATGACTTCGCCTTTGTACTTTTCCAAAAGTCTGTTCAAAATAATCCTCCTTTCATAAAATTATTTAGGTTGGTCGACGACTTCGCCGCACTTTTTGCAGACGCGCAAATTTTTACCGTCAACCTTTTTATGAGCGATTCTGGTAGGCTTATTGCAAGCGGGGCAGACGAGTTGAACTTTGCAGACGTTAAGCGGCATTTCCTTATCGATAATACCGCCCTGCGGCGTCTTCATGCTGGGCTTGCTGTGACGTTTAACCTTGTTGACGTCCTCAACGATAACCATACCTTTACGCGGCATCGCGGTAATAATTTTGCCTTGCTTGCCTTTATCCTTGCCGGAAAGTACAACAACGGTATCGCCTTTTTTCACGTGCATTTTAATGAGAGACAACGTAAAACCTCCTTTCAAAAAATTTTTAACGTGTAATTAAAGAACTTCAGGAGCGAGTGAAATAATTTTCATAAAATCTTTTTCGCGAAGTTCGCGGGCAACAGGTCCGAAAATACGAGTTCCGCGAGGAGTTTTATCCTCTTTGATGAGAACTGCGGCATTTTCATCGAAACGAATGTAAGAACCGTCGGGACGACGAAGACCTTTGCGAGAGCGAACAACTACAGCTTTGACGACATCGCCTTTTTTTACTTGACCGCCGGGCGCGGCAGTTTTAACCGACGCAACGATAATGTCACCGATATTGGCGTAACGGCGCATTGAGCCGCCCAAAACGCGAATGCACATAATTTCCTTAGCACCGGTGTTATCGGCTACGGTAAGTCTTGTCTGCTGTTGAATCAATTAAATTTCCTCCTTTCTTAAATTTCTAAAAGCTGAAAGCCGAAAGCTCTAAGCTCTAAGCTGAAAGCTATTATTTCGCTTTTTCTACGATTTTGACGAGACGCCAGCGCTTTTCACGGGACAGCGGACGAGTTTCCATTATCTGAACTCTGTCACCGACTTGCGCTTCATTATTTTCATCATGCGCCTTGAATTTGACGGTACGCTTTACGGATTTTTTGTAAAGTTTGTGCTGAACAACTTCTTCAATGGCAACAACGATCGTCTTATCCATTTTGTCGCTTACGACTTTGCCGATACGCACTTTGCGTTCATTGCGTTTTTGCTCTTCTGCCACGATTAACCTCCTTTCTTACGGAAAAAGTTATTCCTGACGAATACCGAGTTTACCTTCGTGCAGGATAGTTTTAATACGAGCGATAGTCTTTTTGACTTCACGAATACGCATGGGATTTTCCAGCTGCCCCGTCGCCTGTTGAAAGCGCAGGTTGAAAAGTTCCTCTTTCAATTCGGCAATTTTTTCTTCCTGCTCATCGGCGCTAAGATTTCTAATTTCATCAGCTTTCACCGGAGTCACCGCCTTCATCAGCCTTAGCCTCTGCTGCCTCGTGCGCTTCTTCAACCGCCGCCGCATGAGCCGCCTTCTTAGCATCAGCCAAAGTTTCATTCACGACAGGTACGTAAACGTCGCCTTGACCTTCGTTTTCAATGAACTTGGTTTTAATCGGCAATTTGTGACCTGCAAGACGCATAGCCTCAAAAGCGATTTCGCGCGGTACACCGGCCATTTCAAAGAGTACGCGACCGGGCTTAACTACCGCAACCCAATATTCAGGTGAACCTTTGCCGCTGCCCATACGTGTTTCAGCCGGTTTAGCAGTTACCGGTTTGTCGGGGAAAATCTTAATCCAAACTTGACCGCCACGACGAATATAACGCGTCATCGCGATACGAGCCGCCTCAATTTGGCGATTGGTTATCCAAGCCGGTTCAAGTGCCACAAGACCGTATTGACCGTGCGCTATTTTGTTGCCGCGATTGGATTTACCTTTCATAGTGCCGCGAAATTGCTTGCGGAACTTTGTCCTTTTAGGCATCAGCATTTTGCGCACCTCCCTCAGGTTGAACTTGCTCTTCCTTGCCCTTTTTGTCGGGAAGAATTTCGCCTTTGAAAATCCAAACTTTAATGCCGATACGTCCGTAAGTTGTATTGGCTTCTGCAAAACCGTAGTCAATATCTGCGCGCAGAGTGTGAAGCGGAATACTGCCTTCGCGGTAAGATTCGGAACGTGCAATTTCAGCGCCGCCGAGTCTGCCGCTACACATAATTTTAATACCCTTTGCACCGAGACGCATCGTGCGACCAACTGACTGTTTCATAGCGCGGCGGAAAGCAATACGGCGTTCCAACTGCGCGGCAATATTTTCCGCTACAAGCGTTGCGTCTAAATCGGGCTGACGAATTTCCGCAATATTTATATCAAGTTTTTTATCGGTAAATTTGCCCAAACTGGTTTTAATGTCTTCGATACCGGATCCGCCACGTCCGATAACCATACCGGGCTTTGCAGTGTGTATCGTAAGTTTGAGACGATCTTTCGACCTTTCAGTTTCAATGCGCGAAATGCCCGCCTGCGAAAGTTGTTTGAGATTTTTCAAGGCCTTACGAATTCTGATATCTTCGTGAAGGTTTTTAGCAAATTCGTGATCTTTGTCACCGGCGTACCATTTGGCGTCCCACGTCTTGACTATACCGAGTCTTATGCCGTGAGGATGTACCTTTTGACCCAAACTTTAACCCTCCTTTTTTTATTTCCGAAGTATTATTCAGCATTTTGTTCGGGAGCTTTTTCCGAAACAATAACGGTAATATGTGAAGTACGTTTCAAAATGCTGAACGCCTGTCCGCGTGAACGGGGATGAATCCTTTTAATTGTCGGACCTTGATCTACAAAGCATTTTGAGACGAACAAATTTTCCGCGTCCATGTCGAAATTATTTTCAGCGTTTGCAATAGCCGAGTTAAGCACTTTAGTAATGAGTACCGCGCCGCGTTTGGGCGTGAACTTTAAAATAGCAAGTGCGTCTGCAACGTCTTTACCGCGAATCAAATCCATAACAATGCGAACTTTGCGCGGGGAAATTCTTACGTACTTTGCAATGGCTCTGACTTCTTTTTGCGCCATTTGGTGACCTCCTTTCGGTTAGGTTTTAGCGGTTAGCTTTTAGCAGTTAATTAATCCATAATAGCTAATAGCTACCAGCTTACTTCAACTTCGTTTTACGTTCTTCGCCGGCGTGACCTTTAAACGTACGAGTAGGCGCAAATTCGCCGAGCTTGTGTCCAACCATATCTTCGGTAATGTAAACCGGAACATGCTTTCTGCCGTCATGTACCGCAATGGTATGCGTGATGAACGAAGGAAGAATCGTTGAACTGCGCGACCACGTCTTAATAACTTTCTTCTGATTCGTGGCGTTGAGTTCTTCAACTTTCTTCAAAAGTTTTTCTTGGACGAACGGTCCTTTCTTAACAGACCTTGACAAAAATTTTTCCTCCCTTCGTATTATTTACGGCGACGAACAATAAGCTTGTCGGACGCCTTCTTACGGCGAGTCTTGGCACCCATAGCGCATTTACCCCATTTTGTAACTGGATGCTTGCGACCAACCGGGCTGTGACCTTCACCGCCGCCATGCGGGTGATCAATCGGGTTCTGTGCAACGCCGCGTACTGCGGGACGACGACCGAGCCAACGACTGCGTCCGGCTTTACCTATCGTGATATTTTCATGATCAAGGTTGCCTACTTGTCCGATTGTGGCGCGGCAGTTAATATGCACTTTGCGAACTTCGCCGGAAGGCATTCTTATTGTTGCGTAGTCGCCTTCTTTAGCCATAAGCTGTGCGGCGGCACCTGCACTGCGTACCATTTGTCCGCCTTTGCCGATTTTCATCTCAATGTTATGAATCATCGTACCGACGGGAATGTTTTTCAACGGCAGAGCATTTCCGGTTTTAATATCAGCTTCGGGACCGGATTCAACCATATCACCGACGTTTAAGCCGTTCGGCGCAATTATATAGCGCTTTTCGCCGTCAACGTAATGGAGCAATGCAATTCGCGCACTGCGGTTAGGATCGTATTCAATCGTAGCAACTTTTGCCGGAATACCGTCTTTGTTGCGTTTGAAGTCAATGATTCTGTAACGGCGTTTATGTCCGCCGCCTTGATGCCGTACCGTCATACGTCCTTGTTGATTGCGTCCGCCTTTACTTTTCAGCGGCGCCAACAGGGATTTTTCGGGCTTATCCGTTGTTATCTCTTCAAAAGTTGAGACCGTCATAAAACGACGCCCGGGAGAATACGGCTTAAAGGATTTAATCCCCACTCGTAAGCCTCCTTTTCAAAATGCGTACTTGTCCGCTACGCATTAAGCGCTAAAAAATTCGATTGTACCTTCAGCAAGCTTGACAATGGCTTTTTTATAGTCATTGCGCTTGCCTACGATACGTCCGCGACGTTTAACTTTGCCTTTAACGTTTATCGTGTTGACCTTTTCAACTTTCACGCCGTCTTTGCCGAAAATTTCTTCGACAGCCTGCGCGATTTGAATTTTGTTTGCACGCTTGTCAACTATAAAGACGTATTTTCCTTCCGCCATTAATTCGGTGGTGTGCTCGGTAATCATGGGGCGGATAATAATATCTCTCGCGTCCATTTAAATATACACCTCCTGAATTTTTTCGGCGGCATCCTTCGTAATGAAGAGTTTGTCGCAGTTCAAAATGTCGAAAACATTCAACTGAATTGCGCTGATTGTTTTTGCATTTTGCAGATTGTTTGATGAGCGTACAACGCTTTCAACCGGCTCTTTCGTGATGAAAAGGGATTTGCAAGCGTCAACGCCGAAAGTTTTTTGGAACTCGACGAACTTTTTGGTTTTAGCCTCTTCAAATTTTAAATCGTCAAGAATGATTAAATTTTCACTTTTAACTTTGTCGGTGAGGACGCATTTCAACGCAAGACGGCGCTGTTTACGCGGCATGCTGAAAGAGTAGTCACGGGGATGCGGTCCAAAAATAATACCGCCGCCGCGCCAAAGGGGACTTCTGCGCGAACCTACGCGAGCACGACCGGTACCTTTTTGACGCCACGGTTTACGACCGCCGCCGCGTACCATTCCGCGTGTTTTTGTGGAATGCGTGCCGAGACGACGTGACGCAAGCTGCATGACAACTGCTTGGTGTACAAGTCCTTCGTTAATTTCAACGTCGAAAATTTCCGCGCTAAGTTCAATATCGCCTACTTTTTTATTCGACATATCAAGTACAGGTAACGTTGGCATCTGTATTAACTTCTCCTTTCCGAGTACAGGCATCTGCTTAAGAAGATTTTTTTTCAGTTATAGAACTTACTCCTTAAGATATAACCTGAACCCTATTTTATTTTCTTCTGCGCTTATTCGGTTTAACAGTATTCTTGATAATGACAAGACCTTTTTTCGGACCGGGTACGGCGCCTTTAATCAAAAGCAGGTTTCTGTTTACGTCAACGCGGACGATTGTCAAGCGCTGTACCGTAACACGAACGCCGCCCATACGTCCCGGCAATTTCTTACCTTTAATGACGCGACCGCCGGGACCGGACATCATTGCGCCGGTTGAACCGGGTTCACGGTGTGACTTTGAACCATGTCCCATAGGTCCGCGCGCAAAGCCGTGACGCTTAATCGTACCTGCAAAGCCCTTGCCTTTTGAAGTTCCTACAACGTCAACCAATTCACCTTCCGCGAAAATGTCAACGCCAATAGTGTCGCCGACTTTGTATTCGGACTCGGAAGTAAGGCGAAGTTCACGAATGAATTTCACGGGTTTAACGCCGTACTTTTTGAATAGCGCCTGTTGCGCCGACATCATCTCTTGCGGATTATCCTTATATTTCTCCTTCAATTTGGCAATCTCAGGCTGAAGCTGCTGCATACGCATCGAACTCATCACTTGTTTTCTGCTTAATGGGAAT
>CAMJNB010000055.1 GCA_946407175.1 uncultured Selenomonadales bacterium
ATTGCTCCGGTTCTCAATATCCAAATGATGCCGTTAATAGTAGCACGAAGATTCTGATACGGTCTGCCTTTCTTGTTTTCAAAATAACATTTTATTTTATCCCACTGTTCATCAGTTAATTCATAGCGTTTCAATTTTTACACCTCTACGCTATTTTACCATTTTTTATATTATTCAACACGCCCCAACGCGCATAAAAAATATGATACAGAAGAAAAGGGAAAAATAAGGGTCATTCAAAAAAACATTTCCAAACGTGTAAGCACAGATTCCATGCGTTGGTTGGTGGTAATGGACTTGCCCCAAAAGTAGCTTGCTACTATCCCTATATTTTTCTCCGGCGCCCATGCTCCGCCGACTTCCCAGCCGCGTTCTCCCCAATTAGCGATACCCATGTCGTCGTCGAACATTTCGCCGATTGTGCTACTGATTGGCATGACAGAGGAAACATAGCCGTAATTACTGTAGGCTAAGTATGCCTCCCACATTCCTTTCTTTTTTGCTCGATTGTAATCCCCGTAAGAAAGTTCAACTTCCCATGAATAATCCTGCACAGTTCCCATACCTATTGATTTATCGCTGTGCCGTTCATAATAAGCCTTAGCGTAAGCGCCCTTCAATACAAGCTTGGGCGAAAATTGGTAACCGACATTGACGGACGCAATATCAACATTGCCGTCACCTTCTGCGGCATCATCGATAAAATTATACGCTTGCGATTTTAAATGATAATAACCTAAGCCGCCGTAAAATCCCTGCTTTGTTTTGTATTGAAGATTTGCGCCCCAAATGTCCGCAGGATCACTTGCCATTGAACGCACTGTGCTTTCTTCCTGTGTCAATCCCATTGCTTTTAATACATTGGCATAACCGCGTCCCGCTTGATAGACGCCTGTTTTGGATACATTCAACCGCCCTGCTAAAAACAATGCTTCCCATTTTTTACCTGTTCTTACCGTCATTCCTGAAAATGTTCCGGACAAGACAATTCCGTTTTCATTGGTGGTAAGCGGTACTTTGCCCACGCGCAAGACCGTATCGCCAAATTTCCCCTCTGCCCAAATTCGCCGCAGGGAAACCTTTCCCGTTGTATCTTGCCGCATATTGACAGACGTATCCAACCGCGCATGAGCACTCCAATTTTTGTTAATGACGGCATGCGGCTCTAATCGAAGGGAAAAGTTTGATCTTATGGAATCGCTTGTGTCGTCTCTCATGTTGTTATGGGTATACTGATAACTTGCCCTTCCCGTCCATTTTACGGCGTCGCGGTGTTCTTCCGCTACGGCTATCCCACAATTAGACAGACAGATAAGAAAAAGACAGATAAGAAAAATAATCAATATCTTGTTCACGCTGAAATATCACCTCTGAAAAAATCACGGCTTACTTTCAATTTCCTCATCTTGCAAGTGTACAAATGCATTTTCTTTCAAAGTAATTCGTTTTGTCTGATACTCCAGTTGTTTCTTTTCGCCAAGTATGTCGCCGTTTTCAAGAGTCATATAAACAGGTTCCCAGCAATTTTCATCATTCCAAATGAACTGTATGTAATTAACGCCTTGCAACTTTTTCATTTGCTTGGCTTTTATAATTTCCGGTGTAATCCGTTCCTTACCGAAAGCCTCTGTTATGTTTTGGGCGGCAAATTTAGGTAATGATACAATAATAAAATCTATTCGCGGGTCAAACACAAGACTGAAAATATATGCAATATGCGTATCTCCTGCAAACAGCCGCGAAATTTTTCGCAGTAAATTTCTTATAAAATCACCTAAAGGTAAAGGAAATTTTCCTAGAATCCTTAAAAATTTAAGCATTGATATAAACCCTTCTTCAAGTTATTCGTCAAGTAATTTCAACAATTCCTTGACATCTGTCAACTTATCAACAATCGAATCACTCTTGAAGGCTTTTTCGGAAACGATAAGCGCTTGCGGAAATTTTTTCCAGTCTATGGCGTTAAAACCTTTAATTTCGTTGGGGAAAAGCCGCATTTCTTCACCGCTTGCAAATTTTCTAAAAAGTTTTTGAATCGGCGCGGCTATATCTTGATTAAGTATAGTTCCGTACATCTGCGCCATTTTGACGTTGCCCAAAAACGTTGCAATTACATCAACTGTTCATAGCTATCTAGCTAACTAGCGATCTACTTCCTCTTATCTTTCCACGAAGATTTATTAACCTGTCTTGCCCTGCCGATAGCCAAATTATTTTTCGGCACGTCATCAGTAATCGTCGAACCCGCCGCAATGTATGCGTCATCTTCCACAGTAACCGGCGCAACCAAATTTGAATTACAACCTACGAAGACGTTATCTCCTACTTTTGTGCGGAATTTTTTCTTGCCATCATAATTTACCGTAATAGCGCCGCAACCTACATTACAGTTCGCGCCCATATCGCAATCACCGATGTACTGAAGGTGCGGCAGTTTCGTACTTTCGCCGATATTGGAATTTTTAATTTCAACAAAGTTGCCGATTTTAACCTTGCCGCTAATCTTCGTGTTGGGACGAATATGGACGTAGGGACCGAATGTCACGCCGTCCGCAATTTCCGCCTCGTGACAGTACGCAAACTGCGCGGTGACGTTATTGCCTACAGTCATATCGGTAAAGCGAACGTTGGGACCGATGACGCAATCTTCGCCAATTTTAGTCTTGCCTTCAAGGTAGGTGTTTGGATAAATAATCGTGTCTTGACCGACTTCAACTTCAAAATCAATGTACGTCGTCGCAGGGTCTATAATCGTGACGCCGCTTAACATAAGCTCGGCATTTTTGCGTTGATGTAAAATTTTATCGGCTTCGGCAAGCTGTATTCGTGAATTTATGCCAAGCGTCTGTCTGTAATCTTCCGCAACTACCGCGCAGATTCTGCCGCCGTCAGCACGCAAAATTTCCAAAACGTCCGGCAGATAGTATTCACCTTGTGAATTGTCATTGGTAACTTTTTCAAGCGCGGCGAAAAGTCTTTTCACGTCGAAACAGTAAATTCCCGCATTGACTTCACGAATTTTTTTCTGCTCCGGCGTCGCGTCTTTGTCCTCAACGATTTTTTCAAAGTCAACGTTATCAGCGCGAATAATTCTGCCGTAACCTTTGGGGTCGGGCATAATGGCGGTTAAAACCGTCGCGGCGGCATTAAATTTTTCATGCGCGCTTGCAAGATTTTTTAAAAGTTCGCCGGTGAAAAGCGGGGTATCGCCGCAAAGTATCATAACGTCACCGGTTGAGTCTTTAAACTTTTCTTTCGCACAAAGTACCGCGTGACCGGTGCCGAGTTGCTCTTCTTGCATTACAAATTCAGCGTCGGGAAAAGTTTGCTTGACAAGTTCGGCGCCTGAACCGATTATCACGACTTCGCGTTTTGAACCTGCAGACTTCGCCGCGTCAATTACGTGTTGCAACATGGGCTTGCCGCCGACTTTGTGTAAAACTTTCGGTAACTTGCTTTTCATACGGGTGCCTTTGCCCGCTGCTAAAATTATTGTTTCCAAATTTAAATTCCTCTCCTACATTTAAAAAATCATTCTTCGTAATGACCTTTGCAAGACTTAATCGTATAATTTCCCGCAACGGCAATATAAACCAAACGATTTTTCTCGTCAATACGGCGTGAATAAGTGTCGGGAAGATTTTTTAATTTCTCCGGTTGACCTTCACCTTCCATTGCTCCATCACGTTCAATACTTTTCAAAAGTCTGTTGATTTTCTTAACGGTCTTTTTGTCTTCGTCCTGCCAATCGGTATACTGTGCCCAGCATTTATCGGAAAAAGAAAACATTATTCCATTGCCTCCAACTCGGCAACGCTTTTCATAACGACTTGACCTTTTTTAATCTGTTCGTCGGAAATATCAAGCACGGCAAGGTAGCGGGCGTTATTTATACATTTGGAAATTTCTTGCCCCTTACGCATTGACACTTCATCAATAAAATGTTTCCATTCATTGCGCGTAAACGAAATACTTTCGTCATTGACGCCGAAGCCTGCAACTTCCATTTTATCAGCTCCCAAATTTTAAGCGTTTAATTTTGCTTGCAGCTTACTTCTGCGCAACGCCTTAAGCAAAGTTTTTTCTGCGCGTTCCATATGGTGTTCGGCGGCGTCACGCGCGGCGCTTACGTCACCGTTTGCAATGGCGTCAACCATATCGGAATGTTCCTCCAAAGTTTCCTGCAGACGTCCGGGATAAGACATTGACAGAGTGCGAAAACGCGCCAACTGCTCTTTCAAATTGCTGATAATGCCGACAAGCCTTTCATTGCGGCTGACTTGGTAAAGCAAGCCGTGAAATTTTATATCGGTCTCGACAATTTTTTCAATGTCATTCGTCTTAATGTAGCCTTCAATTTCGACAAGAAAACTTTGCAACATTTCAAGTTCATCCGGTTCAATCCTGCGTGCGGCAAGACCGGTGGCAAGCGCCTCAAGTGCAGAACGAATTTCAAAAATTTCTTTAACGTCGCTTTCAGAAACATCAGCAACGTAGGTGCCGCGTCTCGGCATCATTATGACGTAGCCTTCCTGTTCAAGCTTGCGAATCGCCTCTCTTACCGGCGTGCGGCTTATTCCAAGTTCGTCGGCAACTTGTACTTCCATTAACCTTTCGCCCGGTTCCAAAATGCCGCGTTTAATTGCGTCGCGCAGAGCCTCGCAAACAACTTCGCGTAAAGGCTGGTATGTGTCTAAATTTATCGGTTCCAGTTTCCCCATAAAAGCTCCTTTAGTAAATAGTGAATAGTTAAGAGTTAAGAGTTAAAGTTAAAAGTAACCTCTAAGCTCTAAGCTAACAGCTAACATTCAGTCTGTTTCGGTTACAAAAATCTGCGCGGGCAAATCTTGAACGCTTGCAACAATTCTGTCAACGTCTGCTTTATCAGCCAGCGCAAAAATCGTAGGACCGCTGCCGCTCATCAATGCAACTTTAGCGCCTGCTTTCATCAGCTTTACTTTGTAATTTTCAAGGTCGGGAAAAACTTTTTCCGCAACCGGTTCAAGCACATTGGCAAAATATTTAAAGACATTGTCAAAGTCGCGCATTCTGAACATCTCAATAATCTTGTAAGTCTGCGGGTGGTTGATTGTCGAGGGGTCAAGCGCGTCAAAAGTTTTATAAGCCCACGCCGTTGAAATTTCCAAATTCGGCTTAATCAATATGACGGCGTAATTTTTGAAAGGCGCCAATTCGCGTAAAATTTCGCCGCGTCCTCTTGCAATAAAAGTACCTTCGACAATGCAGAAAGGCACGTCCGAGCCGATTTTCTCACCGATTAAACACAGTTCGTTAAGGTTTAAATTTAAATCGTAAAGCCAATTCATACCGCGAATAACCGCCGCCGCGTCCGCCGAGCCGCCGCCTAATCCCGCCGCCGCAGGAATTTTTTTTATCAAATGAATTTTAACGCCGAAATCTCTTTTACAGTATTCTTGCATTGTTAAAACTGCGCGGTACGCCAAATTTCTTTCGTCGGCAGGAATATTTTCGCCGCCTAAAATCTGCGTGGTATCCATTGTAAAGGCAATGCCGCTTTTTATACGCGTCAACTCCACTTCGTCCGCAAGACCTATCGTCTGCATTATCATTTCAACTTCGTGATAACCGTCCTCGCGCAGTTTTAAAATGTCCAGCGTCAAATTTATTTTTGCCCTTGCCAATTCCATTATCATTTCCCTAATCACTAATCCCCTGCCCTTTTTAGCTTAGAGCTTAGAACTTTCAGCTTATAGTTTTCATTCTTAATTCTTATGACATTCTGCCGGTTTTGGTTTTCTCACCGTAATTGCGCGGCGGCAAAACAATTTTGTAGCCGTTATGTAAAGACTCCGCCACAGCCGACATAGTTTTTTCCAGCGTTACAAGTTCCTCCGCGTAATAATTCACCTTGAACGCATTGATAAGCCGCATTGACGCGCTGTAAAGCCAATTTATCAAACTGAATCGCAACTCGTGTTCATTGCGTATGAAAACGTGCTTGTCCCATGCAGTTTTAAAAATTCGCGCCCAACTTATTTCAAAAATCGCACCGTTACCTGCCCAATTCGTCGCCTGCTTTTCGTGCCGCCTAAACGCGCTCAAAGGCTCATCATTCAGCCAAACCATATTTCCCTGCGTCAGAAGTTGGCACCACGTGGAAATGTCTACCAGCGAATAAAAGCCGTCCTCTTCGTCCGTCCAACAAAGGTCATTGTCGCGCAGAAATTTTTTGCGAATCAGCACGGTAGTAGGTTCGCCGATATAATTTTGTCCCGTGTGAAACATTAACCTTCCTGCCTCGTCGCCTGTAATTTTCATCGTCTTATTCAATCTTTCAGGTTGCGGCATTCTCTGCGTATGAACTCTTCCTTCGGCGTCTATCACGTCCCTTATTGAAGTTACCAGCGAAACATCGGGATTGTTGCGATAAATTTCCACCATAACTTCAAGTTTGCGCGGGTAGAATAAATCGTCGTCCATAAGCCAGTTGACATACTCGGCTTTGGGATTGTTGTACTTGCGCGCAAAATTCCAATTATCGTTCGCCGTGAAATTTTTGTGGTGAAAATATTTTATGCGTTTGTCCCGTGCAAGGTAATCCTGCATCAAATTTTCCGTGTCGTCATTTGTAGAATTGTCACTCACGATAACTTCAATGTTACGGTAGGTTTGATTCAGCGCGGAATCAAGAGCAAGTTTGAAATACTCTGGGCGATTGTACGTAGGAATTATGATGCTGACAAGCGGCAGGATATCTTTTGAATACTCGTTCAAAAATGCCACACGCGCATGACTATCAAGCGTCATTTTTGTAGTTTTAAACCGGAGCCACGTCTCTTTCTGATTAGCCACAACAACTTGGTAGCCTTTGCGCTTGAACTCAATACACTGCGCACTGTCGCCGAAGGATTTGGCTGTAAATAAATCGCATTGCCAGTCTACGTCGTACTGTGTCGCCATAAACCAGCCGTCAACTGCCGCAACTTCCTTGTAGTCATCCGTAACGTCGCCCCAGTCAGTCAAATTTTGGTTATCGCCGATAAAAATTTTTCCACACCTTTTAGCCGATTCAAGACAAATTCCGTTCGTAGAAAATTGAATTGCGCCGCTTACACCAATAATGCCGATTTTTCTATCCGATTTAAAGATATTCAAAATGTCCGGCAGTATATTTTTGTAGATTAAGGAAACATTTTCATCGACATAAATTTTGTACCGCGCGTCATTCTGTTTCATCGCCGAATCATAGACAAAATATTTTTCGTCGCCGGTGACAGGCAAAATATCTACGTCGTAACCTTTCGGCACGGTAAGTTTTTGTATTGACTCAATCAGCTGACTGCAAAGATTTTCATCGGTCTTGTGAATGATAAAAGCAATTTTCTTTCTATTCAAAAAGTCCACCTCATATAAAGTTTAAGTTCAGATTTTATAAAAGTCCTAAAAAAAATCGGACAGTGAAAGCTGAAAAAAAACTGTCACCATCCGTTTCTTAAGAAAAATTTTTTCGTGTTATACCGGCGTAGGGTCTGAATTTTTTGTTTCAAAAATCGGCGTCGGCATCTGCGTTACATCTTGCGGCAAATTATTTTCACTTTTATCAAGATTGACCGGCGCTA
>CAMJNB010000056.1 GCA_946407175.1 uncultured Selenomonadales bacterium
CCGAAATCACCTGCCGGAATTTCCTTGCGTACCACGTCGCCTATTTCGTACTCGGGATTAAGCGCCTTAGCCTCTTGCAAAGAAATTTCCCTGTTTGGGTTAGTGACTTCCTCCACGACGTCGCGCAGTTCGTTTATATGAAAAGTGCCGTTCGTGCGGTCAATGTCAACGGTAATATTTTTATCTGCGCCGGTAGTTTTTTTGCACGCAAAAACCAACGCCGCTTCAATGGCGCTGAACATTGCTTCCGGCGGAATTTCTTTTTCACTACACAAATCTTTTAAAGCGTCCAAGAGAATAATCTCATTTTGGGCGCCTTTCTTTTTTCTTACAGCCAAACTATAGTCCTCCTTATTAGGGTTTAGGGGTTAGCTTTTAGGGGTTAGGTGCTACCAGCTAAAATTATTTTGATGATTTGAAAATTTCGCGAATTTCCTTACCGAGTTTAGGCCAACGTTTTCTCAAAATGTCGTAGTAGTTCTCATCTTTTTTCAGAAAATTTGCCGCCGTTAAACTTGGTTTATTATCATGCGCATAAGAATACTCTGTAAATCCTTCTTCAATTATTGCCGAAAATAATTTATCCAAAGTAGCGTCGTAAGTATCCGTGTACAATTTCAGCGGCAGAAGATATTTAATATTGCCGATATCACGAAGTTTTTCGTAAACGCCTGTATCTGACGGATTGTTGACTAACGAAGTAATATTCTTATCTGTAAGGTTACCTTGAGAATAACGCGCCGCCAATGCCGTGAATGCAATACAGATTGTCCGCGCAACATGAGTAAAAGCTCTTAAATCCGGAAAATTATGAGCCGTCTTATTTTTGTCGTCATATTTCGATACAAATTTTTTTGTAAAGTAATAATCTATGTAAAGCAACTCTTTGCATATAGAGGCAATTTGTTTTTGTTTTTTCTTTTCAAAAATCGGATTGTAGAATAGATTTTTGTGCATTTGCCGCTGTAGCAATTTCCAGACTGAATTTATTTTTTTCTTCCGCAGTTTTACCTTCACCCCTTATGATTTTGCATAAAAGCCAAAAATCATTATTTTCGTCAAGCGTTTTACTTTTGTGCAACACATAGACAGTTTGTCCGCCGTTTACGATTGAAAAATTTTTCAAGTGAACTTCTCACTCAACAATTTATTTCATGGCGTCAACAGTTTCAATTGCTTTGGTGCCGGTGCACTCGTGTAAAAAACAAAATGAATTTTTGAATCTTCGCCTGTTTCAGCGTTCAACGTAAGAAAACGGCTTGACCCGCGAGGATTAAATTGCTCGTAATGTCCCGCCTTCATGTCATTGTAGAACGACACCATTTTTTGTAAAGCGGTAATAACTTCGTCTTTTGATATGCGCTTATGAAATTTTGATTGACCGATAACCAAATCGCAATCTTCGGAATTGGGATCGCTTAAAATAATGTCAGCGCCGCCGTCACTGCAACCGTCAACTATAATTTCTGCAAAGTCACTTTCGGCAAGAATATTTTCGGGATTTTTTTAAAAATACGATTGAACGCATAACGCCGAAAAAACGTAATAATCCGGCTTTGTACGAAGTGACGAATATTTTTCTTTCAATGTTTCGATTTTATCAATAATATGACTGTACGAGTCCATTTTTGTCTGTCATCAATCTCCGTTCGTAGCTTTTAGCCATTAGCTCGTAGCCGGTAAAAATTCTACTCTCTACCCTCTACAATCTAAAATTCAATGTGCAATCTGACTTGCGAAATTTTTTCACGCGGTATGGGTTCAAATTCTTTTAAGTACAAAAAATCTTTGTCACGGCGTTCAAGCGTACCGGTAAAATTTTTAGTATCGTCAATCGGTGCGTAAAGTGTAACGTCAACCGCCTTTCCTGCCTCGCGCAGAAAATCTTTATCTTTTTTAAGTACGCGGTCTAATCCCGGCGATGACACTTCCAAAATGTAAGGTCCCTCTATTACTGATTCGTCGTCCAAAAGGTTGCCGAGTTTTTCGCTTAAAAGTTGGCAATCGTCCAAATCAATGCCACCCTTTTTGTCGACGAATACTCTTAAATACCAATCCTTTTCTTTGACAAATTCGGTGTCGACCAATTCAAATTCGGTGTCATCCAAAATTTTGTTCATCAGCTCTTCAACCCGCGTTTCAATTTTACCGGGCATCGCATTACCTCCAATTTTTTTCTGCGCAATATTAAAAAGTGGACACACGCCCACTTCCACTAACAAATCTTTTCGGACAAATCAGTCCTTTCATTTTTAAACGCGGCGATTATATCATAGCAAAATTTTTTTCGCAATATTTTTTGAAAGTATATCACTAAAATCATTTTACGTAAGATTGACCTGCGCGAATGTTGATTAAAATTTGTTGACGCGAAAAAGCCCATAAGCTAAAATTAACTGTTAATTAAAAGTTGAACGATAAATTTTTTTAGGTAACTGTTAGTTGTCAGCGATTAGCTGTTAGCTTTTAGCTATTAAAATCTAAAATCTAAAACCTGACTCCTAACCCCTAGCACCTAAAATGGAGGCGTATTAATTGATAAAAGTTTTGGTAAGCGGCTCACTCGGCAGAATGGGGCGTACCGTAGCGGACGCGGTGAAAAATGATTCGGAGCTTGAACTTGTCGGCGCGGTTGACGTATTCGACGGCGAAGTTGCAGGCTTGAAAGTCGAAACAAATCTTGACGCGGCACTTGAACTTCACAAGCCCGATGTTATGGTTGACTTCACTAGACCCGATTCTGTTTTCAAAAACGTAATGACGGCGCTTGAAAAAAAAGTTTCGCCGGTAGTCGGTACGACGGGCTTGAGTGACGACGCGAAAGAAAAAATTCGTGCGGCGGCTGAAAAATTTCAAACTCCCGCGTTCATTGCGCCGAACTTTGCAATAGGCGCGGTGCTTATGATGTTAATTTCAAAGCAGGTTGCAAAGTACATGCCGGACGTTGAGATTATCGAGTTGCACCACGACAAAAAACTTGACGCGCCGAGCGGTACGGCGGAACTTACCGCGAAAATGATTTCTGAAGTGCGTACCTCTCACAAGCAAGGTCACCCCGATGAAGTGGAGCGCCTTAAAAATGTTCGCGGCGCAGATTACGACGGCATTAGAATTCACAGCGTAAGGTTGCCCGGCTACGTCGCTCATCAAGAAGTTATTTTCGGCGGCTTGGGACAGACTTTGACAATTCGGCATGATTCTACCGGACGTGATTCATTTATGCCGGGCGTGTTGCTTGCGTGCAAAAAAGTTCGTTCACTGCAAGGCTTGACAATAGGTCTTGATAAGTTACTGGACTAGGGGCTAGTAAAACTACTCCTAACTCTTAACTAACCTCTGAAAGGGTGTAAAAATGAAGAAAGTAAATTTGGCAATAGTCGGAGTTACCGGCGCCGTAGGACAGGAATTTTTAAAATTGATTGAGGAGCGGAATTTTCCATACGCAAATTTAAAAATGCTTGCCTCTGCGCGCTCTGCCGGTAAAAAAATAAATTTTATGGGCAAAGAATACACGGTTGAAGAAACTACGGAAAATTCTTTTGACGGTGTTGACATTGCTCTTTTCGCAGGCGGCAAGGCAAGTAAACTTTTCGGTCCCGCCGCAGTTAAAGCCGGCGCAGTGGTTATCGACAATTCCAGCACGTACCGCATGGATCCCGACGTCCCGCTTGTAGTGCCGGAAGTCAATCCGCAAGCCATTTCAAAGCACAAAGGCATTATCGCCAATCCGAATTGCTCGACGATTATCATGGTTATGGCGCTTAAGCCGCTTTACGACCTTGCAAAAATTAAGCGCGTTGTTGTTTCGACGTATCAAGCAGTTTCCGGCGCAGGGCGTGAAGGTATGGACGAGCTTAAAAATCAGCTTGAAGACCTTGCCGAAGGTAAAACGCCGCAAGCAAAAATTTTACCCGTCGCGTCGCTGGACAAACACTATCAAATTGCGTCCAACCTTCTGCCGCAGATTGATATTTTCATGGACAATGACTATACAAAAGAAGAAATGAAAATGATTGACGAGACGCGTAAAATTATGGAAGATGCCGACATGAAAATTACGGCTACGACGGTGCGCGTACCGGTTTACAGAAGTCATGCCGAATCTGTCAACGTGGAATTTTACGACGAAGTCAGCGCCGAATCTGCGCGGAAGGCGCTTGAAAATTTTGAAGGCGTAACGGTGAGCGACAATCCCGCCGAAATGATTTATCCTCAACCTTTGGAAACGTCCGGCAAAGATAATGTGGAAGTCGGCAGGTTGCGCAAAGATTATTCTGTTGAACACGGCTTGAATTTTTGGGTATGCGGCGACCAAATTCGTAAAGGCGCGGCGCTTAATGCCCTGCAGATTGCAGAAAAGTTGATTAGTGAGGAGTGAGGAGTCTCTAAGCTCCAAGCTCTAAGCTCCAAGCTACTATGGAGGTGATTACGTGGTTAGTGATGAAACGATGACTTTCAGTTTGGGTTCGGAAGAAAACCGCGCTGAAAAAGTCATAAAGACGGCGTATCAGGCGATGAACGAAAAAGGCTACAATCCCGTGCATCAGCTTGTAGGCTACCTTTTAAGCGGCGACCCCGCGTACATTACAAGCCACCTTGATGCACGCAGTAAAATCCGAAAGGTTGAACGCGATGAACTTTTGGAAGAACTCGTGCGAACGTATTTAAATCATTTGGAGAAAAAAAGTTGAGGTATCTTTCACTTGATATCGGTGACAAAACCATAGGCATCGCCGTAAGCGATCCCTTAGGTTTTACCGCGCAGGGCGTCAAAACCATTCAGCGTACGTCCAACAAAAATGACATTAAGGAACTCGGCGAATTAATTTCACAGTACGAAGTCGAAACGCTGATAATCGGTCTGCCTAAACATATGAACGGCACGGAGGGCGAACGTTGCGAATTGGTAAGAAAATTTGCGGCGAAAGTTCAGGCGGCGTATCCTGCCGTAAACCAAATTTTTTGGGACGAAAGATTAAGCACCGTTGCCGCTGAAAAATCTTTAATTGCGGCGGACGTTAGTCGCAAAAAGCGCAAAAAGGTTATTGACAAAATGGCGGCGGTTTATATCCTGCAAGGTTATCTTGACGGTTTGAGTTTAATTAACAATCAAAAAACTAGCGATCTAGCGATCTAGTCACTAGCGATCTAAAAAGGAGAAATTTTAATGGCTAAGAAAAAAAATATTGAAGAAAATGTTTCAAAGGAAATTCCGGACGTCGAAACTGACGTTAATGAAGAAGATATCGACGAGGATAATTACGACGACGAAGATTTCGGCGACGTTGTAGTTGAAATGCAGGACGAGGATGGCAACTCCTATTACTACGTCGAGCAGATGATTATTCCGGTAGGCGATCAAGATTTTGCTCTGCTTGTTGAAATTCCCGACCATGATCATGAATGTTGCGGCGGTCACCACCACGACCATGAAGGCTGTGAGTGCGGTTGCGAAGACGGCGACGTTATCATTGCCAAAATTGTTCAAGATGAAAACGGCGAAGATATTTACGTGGAGCCGACCGATGAAGAATTTGACGCAGTGCAAAAGGCGTATGACGAAATGGTTTTTGATGACATTGACGAAGATGAAAACCTTAAGTAAGCGGGAAAATGAAATTTCCATTTTTCAACTCGGGTAAAAAATCTAACAAGAAAGTTACGAACATAAGCAACTTAGGCAGTCGAAATGCCGGCAAAAAAAGTATCGTGTCAAGGCTTGTCGGCATTTTACTGGCGCCTTTTAAGTGGCTTAAATCTCTTTTTGCAGAAGTGTCTTGGAAATTTATTTTATCGATAATCGGCGGGCTGATTTTTTGCATTGCGGTAGTCGGCGCAGTTTTAATCTTCGTTGACCCCTCAAAAATTACGTCGCAAAGTGAACTCCGACCGCAGACTTATGAAGGGGACGAAGGTAAGCGCGTACACGTTAAAATCAGTGATGGTATGTCCACCGCCGAAATTGCAGATATCCTTGAGGCTAAGGAAGTAATTGCCAGCAGTTTGAAATTTCGCATTGTTTCAAGACTGCGCAGTTACGACGGACAGCTTAAACCCGGCACGTACGTTTTTTACACCGGTATGAATGATGAGGACGTTTTCGCGAAACTTTTAACCGGCGAAAAATATCTCGTACGTTTTACCATTCCCGAAGGTTTCGGCGTCAAGGAAATTGCCGAGCGTCTGTACGGTCTTGACCTTATCGACAAGGAAGATTTTTTAAAGGCGGCGGAGGATTTCGCGCCTTACGGCTATATGCGCAAACATAAAAATGTGCGCTACGCGGCGGAAGGTTTTCTCTTCCCCGAAACATATTCGGTTGAAAGCGATACGCCTATTGAAGATATTTTGAAGATGATGGCGGGAGAATTTGACAAGCGCATAACGCCTGCAATGCGTGAAAAGGCGAAAGAGTTGGGCTTGTCGCTGTACGATTTAACTACGCTTGCGTCGCTTGTTGAAAGGGAAGTTCGATATCCCGAAGACAGAGCGATTGTCGCGCAGGTTTTTCTTAAGCGCTTGAAATTGAATATGCCGTTGCAGACCGACGCCAGCTTACAATACTTGCTTGACGAGCCGAAAGAAGATTTGACGATTGAGGACACGGAAATTGATTCACCGTACAACACGTATAAGCATGAGGGATTGCCGCCGGGACCTATTGCAAATCCCGGTATGGACGCGATAGAGGCCGTGCTGAATCCTGCGCCGACGGATTATCTTTACTTCGTTGCGGACAGGCAAGGGCATAATCATTATTCGTACACGTACGACGAGCATTTAGTTTTAGTCAGTCAGTATAGGTGATTAGCTGGTAGCCGGTAGCCGGTAGCGATTAGTTTTTAGCCGTTAGCGGTTAGCTTGGAGCTTAGAGCTTAGAGGAAACATTTTGAACGAAACAAATATTGAACTTTTGGCGCCTGCAGGAAATTTTGAAAAGTTGCAAGCCGCCTTGATTTACGGTGCCGACGCCGTTTATATCGGCGGCAAAAATTTTAATCTGCGCGCGTACGGCGATAATTTCGACGACGCTGAAATTTTAAAAGCCGTAGCTTTCACGCATAAACTTAAGAAAAAAATTTACGTCACGGTAAACATTTTCGCCGGCAATGATGACTTTGAAGAGCTTGCCGCGTACTTGAAATTTTTGGACGACGCCGGAGTTGACGCCGTTTTAATTTCGGATTTAGGCGTTTTCGATTTAGCTAAAGACGTTACAAAAAATCTTTCACTGCACGTAAGCACGCAAGCCAACGTTACAAATTATCGCGCGGTAAATTTTTTTCACAGACTCGGTGCAAGCAGAATAGTTTTGGCGCGGGAGTTAAGTTTAAAGGAAATTGCGGAGATTAAATCTAAGTCGGACGTAGAATTGGAAATGTTTGTACACGGCGCAATGTGCATTTCGTATTCGGGACGTTGCTACCTTTCGCACTACTTGACAGGCAGGAGCGGCAATCGCGGTGAATGTACTCACTCTTGCCGCTGGAAATATTCACTCGTCGAGGAGAAAAGACCGAATGAATTTTTTGACGTCACTGAAGATGAACGCGGCGCCTACGTGATGAACTCTAAAGATTTATGCTTACTGCCCTGTCT
>CAMJNB010000057.1 GCA_946407175.1 uncultured Selenomonadales bacterium
GACGCGCGCCCCGTCCGACCAAGTCGCCGGACGCGACTTTTGGTCGGACATGTTTCTTTTTGTTACTTTTTCTTTGCGCCAAAGAAAAAGTAAATCCTAAAAAATTTTAAAAATTTATCAAGCTTTGAATTATTCCACACGCCCTAACATCTACAAACTAACCGTTAACAGCTAATTATAACATTTAAAACAAAGAATAAAAGTATTTGCGTGAAATAAGCTTTACGGCGTCCAAAATTTTTTGCTATAATGAAGGAACTTTGCTAAGTCGGGCGAATAGTAAATTGGTAATTAATTTGTACGATAGGTAATTCGCTTGCCTAAAAGCGACACTAAAAAGAAAGGAAGTGAGTGCGCGGGCTTCGGCGTATAACTTGTCAGAAAAGTAAAACTATGAAAGTTGTACGGGTATCCGCCGCGCAAGATGAATGATTCGTGTATTGATTGCTGATGACTCGGCGTTCATGCGAAAAGTTCTTTCAGATTTATTTGAAAAGCAAAATGATTTTCAAGTGGCAGGAACAGCAATCAATGGGAAAGATACTGTTGAAAAGGTAAAAAGGCTTAATCCGGACTTGCTTACATTAGACGTAATGATGCCGGTAATGAACGGGCTTGACGCACTTGCAATAATCATGGACGAATGCCCTTTGCCGGTGGTAATGGTAAGCAGTATGACGCAAGAAGGCGCGGACGCTACAATAAGAGCACTTGCCTTAGGTGCGGTTGACTTTGTAGGAAAAGCCGGAGGACCTATTTCAAAAATCGACACGATAGAAGAAGAATTACTTGCAAAGTGTCGAGCGGCGGCGCAAGCTCACGTTTCCAAATCACGTCCCGTAACAGATTCAAAGCCCATTGTATTTACACCTAAGCCGAAAAATTCCGATCCGCCCGTAATGCGCAGAATAGAAGTCAAGCGGCGTACCGGCTACATACCGGGACAAAAGCCGGAAATAGTGAAAATTCCTGCGGCGAATATTCCCAAGCCAGCCTTCGCACCCAGTGTAAGCGGTAAAAAATTGGTGGCTATCGGAACTTCAACCGGCGGACCACAAGCACTTCAATCAGTCATTACGCGACTGCCAGGCAACCTTCCCTGCGGCGTCGTAATTGTTCAACATATGCCTGCAGGCTTTACAAAGTCACTTGCCGAGAGGTTGAACTCCATAAGCGAAATTGCCGTAAAAGAGGCGGAAAATGACGAAATCATAAAGGCGGGACAAGTTTATATAGCGCCGGGCAATTACCATTTACGCGTGGCTACGATAGCCGGCGGCGGCAGAAAAATCGTACTAAGTCAAGAACCGCCGGTAGGTAATCACCGCCCAGCAGTAAACGTTATGTTTGACTCCGTAGCACAGATAGGCACCAACTTAGTCTCGGTCATTATGACGGGAATGGGTGCGGACGGTTGCGAAGGTATGAAAAAAATTAAGGCAAACGGCGGTTATTCAATCGCGCAGGACGAAAAAAGTTGCGTCGTCTACGGTATGCCGAAAGCAGTTGTCGACGCAGGTCTTGCCGATGAAGTACGGCCGCTTGATAAAATCGCGGAAGCCATTGTAGAGGCTGTAAAGCGTTAATAGTTAAGTGATCAGTGGTCGGTGATCGGTGATCGGAAAAATCTTATACTGAAAGCTACAACGGAGGTATTTGAATGGAAACTAATCAATATATGGAGATGTTTCTGGACGAATCGCATGAACATTTGCAGTCTCTTAACGACGGTCTTCTCGGCTTAGAAGATAACGCCGAAGATTTATCCGTACTTAATGAAATATTTAGAAATGCGCATACCTTGAAAGGTATGTCGGCGACTATGGGTTACAACAAAATCGCCGAACTTACGCACGAAATGGAAGACGTGCTCGATATGCTTCGTAAGGAACAACTTAAAGTCAGCGAAGACATTATCGACACGCTTTTTAAATGCGTTGACTCACTCGAACAGATGATTGACAATGTAGGTAACGGCGATCCGGAAGATTTAATCGATGTTTCCGGCTTGGTCGCGAAGTTGTCGGCAATATTAAGCGGTAAAGCCGCACCTGCTGATGCCGCCGCCGCTCCCGCTACTGCAGCACCTGCTGCCGCCGCACCTGCGCAAGCCGCCGCACCTGCCGCAGGGTCGAGTTCTGCCAAAACTTATGACCTTACAGACTCTGAAAAATCCGTCATTCAAGAGGCTACAAACAGCGGTCTGCGCGGTATTCATTTAACCGTAACTTTGGCTGAAACCTGTCTTTTGAAATCTGCGCGTTCTTACATGGTTATGAATGCGCTTGATGAAGTCGGCGAAGTTATTAAAACCATTCCGCAATCTGAAGACTTGGAGCAGGAAAAATTTGACCGCAGTTTTGAAGTCATCTTAGTATCACCTGCAGAAGAAGCGGCAATTCAAGAAGCGGTTATGAACATTTCAGAAATTGACAAGGCTGAGACTGAAATTATAGACTTGACTGCAAAGCCTGCACCTGCACCCGCACCTACTCCCGCACCTGCACCTGCGCAAGCCGCCGCACCTGCCGCGCCTGCAAATGCACCTGCGCCGCCACCTGCACCTGCACATAAAGCCCCGTCCGCGTCGAAAGCCCCACCTGCTCAACCTTCAGGCGGCGCCGGAGCGTCCAAAAAAGCTCATGCAAGTCAGTCCGTCCGCGTCGATATTGATAAACTCGATACGCTGATGAACTTAATGGGTGAATTGGTCGTCAACAAAGTTCGTCTTGAACAAATTGGACAGACGCACAGACTTTCCGAACTTACAGAGACGCTTGAACAAATGGACCGCGTTACCACTGACCTTCAAAATATCGTTATGAAAGTCCGCATGGTTCCCGTAAGCCAAGTGTTTAACCGTTTCCCGCGCATGGTTCGCGACGTTACCAAAGAGCTTAACAAAGAAATTAACTTGACTATCGAAGGTGAAGAAACAGAGCTTGACCGTACCGTTATTGACGAAATCGGCGATCCTATCATGCACTTGCTCCGTAACTCACTGGATCACGGCGTTGAAATGCCTGATGACCGCGTTGCAAAAGGTAAGCCGCGTGTAGGTGAAGTTAAACTTATCGCCCGTCACGAAGGCAATAACGTCGTAATTATGGTTACTGATGACGGTAAAGGCATTGACCCCGATGTTATCAGACGCAAGGCGGTTGAAAAAGGTCTTTTTACGCAAGATGAAGTTGAACGCATGGACGACGCGGACGCAGTCAGAATTATTTTCTTGCCCGGCTTTTCAACGGCAGAAAAAATTTCCGATATCTCCGGACGCGGCGTCGGTATGGACGTTGTACGCAGTAAGATTGAGTCTTTAAGCGGACATGTTGACGTTGAAACGCATGTTAATGAAGGCTCGGTCTTTAAAATAAAATTGCCGCTGACATTGGCGATTATTCAAGCTATGTTGGTAAAAGTGCAGGAAGAAGTTTACGCCGTGCCGCTCGGCTCAATCGACAGCACGATTAACATTCAGCCGGAAGAAATTAAAACGGTACAGAATCGTGAAGTTATCGTATTGCGCGGTGAAATTATTCCTATCATTCGCATGGAACAAACGCTGTTCGTGCCGCACGTAAAAGACTCGGAAGAATTATTCGTAGTCGTAGTTCACGCGGGCGAATCTAAGGCGGGTATCGTCGTAGATAAACTTATCGGACAGCAGGAAATTGTTATAAAGACACTCGGCAACTTGTTCATGGGTCTTAAGATGTTCTCCGGCGCGACGGTACTCGGCGACGGACGCATTGCGCTGATTTTGGACGTTGCAACAATGTTGAATTAGTAACCAAACATTAATTAAGTGACTTAACTAAGAAACTTGACTAAGCGACTTGATTAAGAAATTTAAACAAGCGACTTTGCTAAGAAACTTAACTAAGGCGATTTAACTAAGCGACTAAAGGAGGCTTAACTTTTTTATGGCAAAAGATAGTGCGACAAATGATCTTGGCGATGAAAATGCCATAGACGCCGGAATGCAGGTCGTTGCCTTCAAATTGCGCGACGAAGAATATGGAGTAAATATTTTTCAGGTACAGGAAATTCGTAACCTCGTAGACATTACGCGCGTACCTTTTTCCGCCAGCTACATTAAAGGCGTTATCAATCTGCGCGGAAGTGTCTTGCCGGTAATTGACCTTAAAAAGCGGCTAGGACTTGAACAGACGCCGTACACCGACAAAACACGTATTGTTACGGTTAAGGTAGGCGACTTGCCGGTAGGTATGCTTGTGGACGCGGTAACTGAAGTTTTAACCATTCCCACAAAATTGGTTGATACAAAGAAGGCAATCAGCGAAAAAGATATCGGAAAATTTTTAAGCGGCATAGGCAACATGGACGGGCGTCTTGTCATTATGCTGAATTTGGAAGAAATTGTCGGCTTACCGGGATGATAGATCGCTAGTTGTCAGATCGCTGGTAACTAGCTAATCCCTAAAACGGAGGATAACTTATGATTGATGAATATGACTTGACGCCAATACAAATGGACGCACTGCGGGAGATAGGCAACGTAGGCGCAGGAAATTCGGCTACTGCCCTTTCGCAAATCATAAACAAAAGAATTGATATGAACGTACCGAAAGTAGCGCTTGTGCCGATTGAAACGGTACCCGACCTTGTAGGCGGTCCCGACACGATAGTTGTAGGTATTTTCTTGAGAGTTTACGGCAAGGCGCCGGGCAACATTCTTTTCCTTATGCCGCAGAAAAGCGCCTTCTACCTCGTCGATACGCTTATGGGCAGAGAACACGGCACGACGAAGAAATTGGACTTTATGGACGAATCGGCGCTCATGGAAATTGGCAACATTCTTTCCGGCGCCTACTTAAATGCATTTTTTAACTTTACGCATATTTCAATGTTGCCGTCAATTCCCGCTATGGCAATGGATATGGCGGGCGCAATTTTAAATATAGTGCTTGTACAGCTCGGACAAATGGGAGATCAAGCAATGGTTATCGAGACAGAATTTTTGGCAGAGGACGACGGCATTAACGGACATTTCTTCTTGGTGCCTGATCCCGGTTCGCTCGGAACCTTGATTAAGGCAGTGGGAGTTGAATAGTTATGGCAGACCTTATCAAAGTCGGCATGGCTGACTACAAGGTCGGTCGCAGTCCGTCTACACTCATAAGCTACGGCTTAGGCTCGTGTATCGGCGTTTCCTTGTACGATCCCCAAAAGAAAGTCGGCGGCTTACTCCACATCATGTTGCCGGACAGCACGCAGGCAAGGGCAAGCGACAACCCCGCGAAATTTGCAGATACCGGCATTCCGCTTATGCTTAGTGAAGTTATAGCGTTAGGCGCGTCAAAGAGTCGGCTTGTAGCGAAACTTGCAGGCGGCGCGCAGATGTTTGCCTTTGCCAATGCCACTGACATTATGCGCGTAGGTACACGTAACGCGGAGGCGGTAAAGCAGATTTTACGGCGCAACGGCATTAAGGTTATTGCGGAAGATACCGGCGGCAACTACGGGCGGACTGTACAAATTGACCTTAACACCGGCGTTTACAAAGTTAAGACCATTGATCGCGGCGAAAAGGATATTTAGTTGTTAGCTTAGAGCTTAGAGCGTACAGCTTAGAGTTTTATCCTCAAAGCTGAAAGCTAAAAGCTAAAAGCTGAAAACTAATATGGAGATGATGACTTTGACTAATGCTTCAATAATGTTCACGGCATTTTTAGTAAGCACCGTTTCCGTAGTCATTGTTTTTGTCGCGGGAATGACAAGCGGCGTCGTGCGTATGACAACTTTATTGACGAGAACGCTTTTCGCATTTTTTATGGCAGGCGCGGCAAGTTACCTTGTACTTATGATTTTTGATTGGTACTACGAAAGACAGCATAAAAAATTTATGTCCGAAGTAAGCGACGCCGAAAGTGAACCGCCTAAAGATGTCGAAGTTAATATTTCTGCTGATGCTAAAGCGCAGGCTGAAACGCCGCAACCTAAACAGGCTGACCAACCTCAACAAGCTGAACAACCTTCTTTTAAGCCTATGGACTTCGGAGGGAAATAGCTTGGAGCTTAGAGCTTAGAGGAGTCAGCTTGTAATTACGCATAAAAAACGGTGGTGACGACTATGGAAAGCAACGAAAAAAAAATTGACGTGACAGAACTTTGGAAACAATATAAAATAAATAAATCGGTAGCAATTAGAAATAAGCTGGTGGAAATGTACCTGCCGCTTGTAAAAATCGTCTGCGGAAGGCTTGCCGTAAGTCTGCCGCCGCATTTGGACAGAGACGACCTTTTAAGTAGTGGTTTTTTCGGCTTATTGGATGCAATAGACCGATTTGACATAAACCGAAATGTAAAATTTGAAACCTATGCCGGAGTCAGAATACGCGGCTCAATGTTAGACTACTTGCGCTCAAAAGATTGGATACCCGTGACAATGCGCCAAAAAATTCGACGCTACGAACAGACGGTTTACAGATTGGAATCCGAATTAGGCAGAAGTGCTACCGATAAAGAAGTTGCAGAGGCGCTGGGAATAACGATTGACGAACTGCAAACGCTGGTTAGTCAATGCAACGCGGCTACGGTTATACCGCTTGAAGAATACATAAAAGCTGATTCGCCTGAATCGATTGACGCAAACCCTTCAGATACGGCAGAATTTTTGGAGCTGAAAGACACTTTGTCCAGAGCGATTGACCGTCTGCCGGAAAAAGAAAGAATCGTTGTATCGCTTTACTACTACGAAGAATTGACGCTGAAAGAAATCAGCTTGATATTAAAATTGAGTGAAGCGCGAATTTCGCAACTTCATACTAAGGCAATTTTCAGAATGCGCGGCTACTTGGCAAGAGCTAAGGAAAATATGGAAATGTAAAGCCGCATTTTAACATAAACTAAAATTCTTCGATAATTTGTTGAAAAAATTTTTTATGAAAGGCGGGATACAAAGTGGGGGATGCAAAAGACTATCCGAAACTGGGAGGACCTGACTCCGGCTACTTGTACGAATTTAGGGACGACGGAGTATATTTGACGATATACCCCAACACGGCGGATTCTCTCCTTTTTGAACTTTCGGATATGCGCCAATTATTACGAGAATGCGGCGTACCAAATTACGACGTGACAATGTTGGCGCGAACGGTACGCGAGGCGTCGGGTAATTCACAAAAAATTGCCGCGCCCGTTAAAATGACGCAGGAAATGTTGGACAAAGTAGGTACCGGCGAATCAGATACACCTGCCGTAAATGCGGAAGACCTTTCCGAAAGTTATGCGAGAATTATCATAGACATAAGCCGCGACAAAATGAAAGCTACCGTAAGATACGATACAAAAGCCGGTACAAAATTCCCCGATGCCGATATGGTATTGGCGGAACTAAAAGCGCAACGAATTTCTTACGGCATTGATGAAACAAGCATTAAAGAAAACTGCGACAGTATGAGACCATATGTCGCCGCACAGGGATTAGCCCCCGTTGCAGGAAATAACGCTTACATTGACAGGAAGTTTGACCTAAGTTCA
>CAMJNB010000058.1 GCA_946407175.1 uncultured Selenomonadales bacterium
ATTTGATGACGCGGTTAAAAAGGCACGAAGTCTTGACGGCTTAGGCGTCGGCATTCATTTGACTTTGGCGAACGGTAACCCCATACTGCCGCCGAGTGAAATTCCAACGCTCGTCACGGCGGAAGGTAAATTTCACGACAATCACGCCGCATTTTTGAAATTGTACCTGCAGAAGAAAATTAATCTTGACGATGTACGCGCCGAACTTGCCGCGCAGATTGAAAAGGTTAAACGCGCAGATTTAAATTTGACGCACGTTGACAGTCACCAGCACCTGCACCATGTACCGGGCATTATCGACATTGTGTTGGAGTTGGCGGACGCGGCAGGTATTCACGCAATACGCATTTCCGATACAAAAATTTTTGAAGGCGAATTTGGCGGCGTCGGTCAATTTATCGGTCGGCTCGGTCTCACGTCCCTTGCAAAGTTCGCCGCACGTAAGGCGCATAAAAAAAATTTTCACTACCCCGATAATTTCACCGGCATTGTCGCGGGCGAATCCGTCACGGAAAAATTTATGCTGAATCTTATCGACAAACTTAAAGACGGCACGACGGAAGTAATGTTACATCCCGGCAGAAGTAACGAAGTGCTGAAAGATTTTTGTAAGTGGGAGCATGACTTTGAGGCAGAATTGGACGCCGTGACGTCGCCGAAAGTTTTAAAACTGCTGGCTGATAAAAATATTTCTGCCGTAAATTTTTCCGTGTTGGCTAATGATAAAAAGTCGGAGAAATGATATGACGCACGAAAGATTTTTGGAAATTATAAGATTTTGTTTTGTAGGCGGACTTTCACTGTTGGTGGACTGCGCGGTACTTTTTCTCCTAACTGAATTTTTCGGCGTGCACTACCTTTATTCGGCGGGAATATCCTTCACCGTGTCGGTTATCTTCAACTACTGGCTATGTGTCACGTACGTGTTTAAAAATGCGAAAAAGCAGACGCCTAAGCAAGCGGCAATTTTTATCGGCTCCAGCGTCGTAGGCTTGGGACTGAATCAAGTTTGCATGTGGTTTTTCGTCGAAATTATTTTTTTACACTACATGGCGGCTAAACTCGGCGCAACTGTCATTGTCACGCTGTGGAATTACGTGGCGAAAAGAAAGGCGATTAACGGCTGAATTTTAAATCGTACAGACAAAGCGGCGAAAAAATTTGTGGTATAATGTCAAAAATTTTTTGGACGGGAGATTTTAAAATTTGGAACCAAAAACAGATGATGCCGCGAAAACTTTAGCTAAGTATATGACGCCGTTAAACTTCTTTGCAATGACATTTGCCTGTTGTATCGGCTGGGGCGCATTCATTTTGCCGGGTACAACTTTTTTACCGAAAGCGGGACCGGTCGGAACAATGATAGCGCTGTCAATCGGCGCGGCAATTATGATTGTCATTGCGGCGAATATTCATTACATGATGAATCGGCAAGCAGACTCCGGCGGCGCGTTTACTTACGCAAAAAAAATTTTCGGCTACGATTACGCCTTTTTATGCACGTGGTTTTTATGGTTTACCTACGTCGCCTTGCTCTGGTGTAACGTGACTACCTTCGTGCTGATTGCAGAAAAAATTTTCGGCAACGTCTTTCAAGTCGGCATAAGCTACAATCTTGTCGGTCACGACGTTTACATAGGCGAAATAATTTTTGCGGCGATTATTGTCATAAGCTTGGGAATTTTTTCTTCGCGCAGAAAATCTTGGCTCAATCGCGTCGGTATGATTCTTGCCATAACTTTTTTTATACTCGGCTTAATCTGCGCGGCGGCAACATTCACGGTGAACGGCGGCACGTTTAATTTCTATCCGCAATTCTCCGCAGGCAGTTCAACCTTTTCACAAATTCTCGGTGCAATTTCAACGATACCTTTGGCATTCGCGGGATTTACGGCAGTGTCGCACGCGACCGAAGAATTTAATTTTTCGCCGAAAAAATCTTTTTGGATAATGGCGGCGGCGATAATTTCAGCCGTAATTTTCTATGCGGCAATGACATGCCTTTCAATCTCCGTGATACCGATAGGCTATTCAAACTGGGAAGATTATGTTTCGCACTTGCATGAACTAGACGGCTTAGAATCACTGCCGGCATTTTACGCGGCTAATGAAGTGCTGGGAAAATTCGGCTTGACACTTTTAACCTTAACGGCACTCGGCGCAATTTTTACAAACATTCTTGCCTGTTACTTCGCGTCAAGTCGGCTGATGTACATTGCGGCGAAAGATGACGTGTTGCCGAAACGTTTTGCAGTTTTAAACGCTGACAACCTTCCTGCCAACGCGGTTATCTTGGTAACGCTGATTTCTCTGATAACGCCGTTTTTGGGACAGGCAACTTTCAATCTGTTCAAAGACGTAATGACATTCGGCGTGATCGTTGCCTACGGCTATATGTCACTCGGCGCGTATTTAATGGCAATGTTTGAACGCGATACAAAGTACAAACTTTTCGGCGCTGTTGGAACTTTTTTTGCGGTCGTGCTGGGAATTTTATTTTTTGTACCGAGTCTGTCGGCTGAAAATCTCTTACCGCGCGAATCCTACTTGATTTTTATTTTAGTCGGCATTTTAGGCTTTATATTTTTCCGCGCGATATTGCAACGCGACACGGAAAGGCGATTCGGCAAATCCGTCGTGGTATGTATCGCACTGCCTTTTATAATTTTATTCGGTTCGCTTATGTGGACGCGGCAGGATATGGCGGAAAATTTTTCCGTGACGCTGAAAAATATCGGCGGCTACTTCACTGACGAATTGCAAAAGTACGGCTTGAAAGTGGACATAACGCGAAAACTGCGCGAAGAATATTATTTAAAGACGCAGATGGACGAAGTAAGCTCCGCAATTTTCATTAACAATTTACTGCAAACCCTTCTGATTATCGTAACGCTTTTGATAATGTTGAGCATAACTTCATTTGTACGCAAGCGCGAACGTGAAATCGGTAATGCCAAACTACGCGCAGAAGTCGGTACTTCGACAAAGGCGCACTTCCTTGCCGCAATGTCGACTGATATCAGCATGCCGGTAAGCGCGATTAACGGTTACGCTTTGCTGGCACTGCGCGAAGGTATGACGCCGGAAGAGATGCGCGATTTTTTACGCAAGATTGAAACGTCCAGCCAATACTTGATTGAAACGATTAACGGCGTTTTGGAATTAAGCGACATTGAAAGCGGTAAGGTTGAACTGCACGAATCGCCGGTTGACATTGTAAAGCTGATGAATGACGTTAATGATATGTTCGCCGAACGCGCCGAGAAGAAGAGTATTAATTTGACCGTAGAATTTTCAAACGTGCAGAATCCTTTCGTACGGTGCGACAAAAGACTTTTGGATCGCGTGCTGATTAATCTGACCGATAACGCCGTAAAATTTTCGCACGTCGGCGGCAAGGTGGAAATTACTTTGCAACAGCTTGAAAGTAAAATTCCAAGCATCGGCAGTTATGAATTTCGCGTGAAGGATAATGGCATAGGTATGAGTGAAGATTTCACGGCAAAAATTTTTGAACCATTTGCACGTGAGATAAACGCGGCGGCTATGGGTGCAAACGGTACCGGCATGGGTTTGGCAATTACCAAAAGCATTGTTGACCTTATGCACGGAAAAATTTCTGTCGTCACGCAACCGAATCAAGGCGCCGAATTTATTGTAAATTTATTTTTCACATATGAATCTGCGCCGCCGAAACCTGCCGTAACTTTTGAAAATGCTGACCTTGACGAGACGCCGAAAAATATTATTATTGAAGAAGTCGGCGAAAAAGTTACGGACGAACTTCAAGAACACGAAAACATTAAAGATAAAAATTAGTTGGTAGAGCTAAAAATTAATTTGTGGGAGTAAAAATTTATGAAAGAAAATATTGTCATATTCGGTTTAGGTTACGTCGGTTTATCGCTTGCCACGTTGCTTGCACAAAGTCACCACGTTACCGCGATTGATACTTCACAGGAAAAAGTTGACTTGGTCAACGTGCGTAAATCGCCGATTAAAGATGAGTACATTGAAAAATATTTTGCCGAGAAAGAATTGGATTTAACTGCCGCGACGGAATTTGAAACGCCGTGCCGCAATGCTAAATTTGTCATCATCGCCGTACCTACCAACTACGACCCGCGCCAAAATTTTTTCGACACGTCCATTGTTCAATCCGTCATTCAGTCCGTCACAAAAATAAATCCTAACGCCGTGATTGTCATTAAAAGCACGATACCCGTCGGCTTTACTAAATCTGCGCGTGAAAAATTTTCTACAGATAAAATTCTTTTCAGCCCCGAATTTCTGCGCGAATCAAAGGCGCTGTATGATAACCTTTACCCGTCACGAATAATTGTCGGCACCGATTTAAGCGACGCCGCGCAGGTTGAAACGGCGAAACACTTTCTAAAAATTTTAACTGAATCCGCCTTGAAAGAAGACGTCCCCGCGCTTATTATGGGTTTTACAGAGGCGGAGGCGGTTAAACTTTTCGCAAACACTTACCTTGCAATGCGTGTTACCTATTTCAACGAGCTTGACACCTACGCCGAGATGAAGGGCTTGAATACGCGCGACATTATCGAAGGCATAAGCTTAGACCCGCGAATCGGCAACCACTACAACAATCCTTCATTCGGATACGGCGGTTACTGCCTGCCCAAGGATACCAAACAACTTTTGGCGAATTACAAAGACGTGCCGGAAAATATCATCAGCGCCATTGTCAACGGCAACCGTACGCGAAAAGATTTTATTGCCGAAAGAGTTTTGGAAATTGCCGGCGCCTACAAGTTCAATGAAAGTTTTTCGCCGCACCGTGAAGGCGAAGTCATTATCGGCGTTTATCGGCTGGCAATGAAAACCGGCAGTGATAATTTCCGCCAATCTTCCATTCAAGGCGTTATGAAGAGAATTAAGGCGAAGGGCGCCACCGTTATAATTTATGAACCCGCGCTTGAAGACGGCTCAACTTTTTTCAACAGCAAAGTTGTAAACGACTTGGAAAAGTTCAAGGCACTTAGTAAATGCATTATCGCCAACCGCTACGACAGTGCGCTTGATGACGTTGCCGATAAAGTTTACACGCGCGATTTATTCAGACGCGATTAAATTTTTAGTGAAAGGACGTGGTACATTTGGCAGAAAAAAAATTAATCACCGTGATAACTGCAGTTTACAATATGGAAAAATATTTGCAGGAATGGGCGGAATCTTTAGCCAAGCAAACTTTTTTGGACAAGACGGAAATTTTAGTGATAGACGACTGCTCGACTGATAACAGCGTAAAATTAATTAAGAAGTACGCAAAAAAATATAACCTGCCGATGAATCTTGTTCGCAATGAAAAAAACAGCGGATATCTTTACAATATGATAAAAGCGTACAGAATGCTTGATACAAAATATTTTGCCGTACTCGACCCCGATGACTATTACATTGCGCCGAAAAAATTGGAAAACGCCGTAACCTTTTTGGAAAGTCACGACGTTTATTCAGTTTATGCGACGAACTATTATTTTTATTATGAAAAGACAAAGGAGAAACGTCCACTTGCCCCCCCTTGTGCCGTCTGCGACGTTCAACAATATGCGTGAGTCGCCATTTTTTCAAACTTCCTCTACAACTTTTCGCAACTGTTTCACGAAAGAATTTATTGACGACATGGAAAAATTTTCAGCGGACAATGTAACCGAAATATGCAGGGGAGATGCTTTCAGAAATGCCATTGCCTTCGGATTCGGCAAAATGTATTTTGAAAACGTAATTGGCTCTGCGTATCGCTGTGATGTCGGAATGTGGGGAAATTTAAGCGAATTGGAGCAAGATATTTCAAATATGAAGGGGCATTGGGAGCTGTTCGAGTTTTACCGCGCGCAGTTTCAAGACGATGTTAATTCTCAACATATGCTCGGCTTGACGTTTCATTTTTATATGAAAAGTTTGGTTGCCGTTGCCAATCTTATGCGCGATTTATCTTTCTATCGATTTGAATGCAAGCCGTCATTCATTAAAAACGTAAAAAAATTTCAAGGTAAAAATGACGCCGAAACGATGATGAATTGCTTGATGTACTACGGAAAGACTTTGAAAGACTTCGGCGTAATTATCAAGTAACTTGTACAAGTTATAATGTCTGAAAATTTTTTTGCAGGATTTTTTCATTTTTCGGCAAAATAGAAAAGTGAAATTATCCATATTTTTTTTACCACATTAATACGAGTGGAGGCGAGAAAATTGAGAGAGATGAACGAGGACATTGCCGATACTATGGTAAGAATCGCAATGGACGCGATAAGAAATTCATACGTTGACCACGACGGCATAGCGGCGGGAGCTTGCGTGTTGTCTTCGGACGGAACGCTTTACAACGGCTGCAGCATAGATCACCCCGTGTCGTACCTCAGCATTTCGGCGGAAATGGCGGCTATGGTTCGTGCTATTGTCGACGGCAAACGCGAATTTGACGGCATTGCGGTTGTGGCGGATATTGACGGCTTTTATGTGCCGGACGAAAACACGTACGACTTTTTGGTAGAAATGCAAGTGCCGGAGATTGTTTTGGCTGACTTGGAAGGCAACGTAAAAATTATGGCGCTGTCGGAAGTTGAACCGTACAGACCGCGCAGAAGGGATTAGCTGTTAGCCGTTAGCAAATATATTTTCAATAGCTGAAAGTGAAAGCTAAACTAAAAAAACGCCGAGCAATTAAGTTCGACGTTTATTTTTTTTGCGAAAAATTATAGTTTACTGTGCGTTCTGCGTATGTACTTTTTTCTCTTTAATACGAGCGGCTTTACCGGTGAGTTTGCGCAGGTAGTAAAGTTTAGCGCGACGGACGGCACCGCGACGCACGACTTGAATTTTGTCAATACGCGGGGAATGTACGGGGAACATTCTTTCAACGCCGACGCCGTAAGAAATTCTGCGTACAAGGAAGTTTTCACGTACGCCGCTGCCTTGACGACCGATGACGACGCCTTCAAAAACCTGAATACGTTCGCGGTTGCCTTCAACAATTTTTGCGTGGACTCTGACCGTGTCGCCGGGACCGAAATCCGGAATATCTTTTCTAAGCTGTTCTTTTTCAAGAATCTCAATGATGTTCATAAAAAAATTTCCTCCTTCTGCGCTCATGAAAAATTTCAGCGGAGCGTTGCAATAACTTTGGAAGTTTAGCACAATTACTTTTTGCCGTCAAGACGCTACTAACTACTATCGATCTATCGATCTAACATCTATCGATCTATCGATCTAACATCTATCGAT
>CAMJNB010000059.1 GCA_946407175.1 uncultured Selenomonadales bacterium
AGGAAGTGATAATATGGTTCCTACACCATTTGTTGCCTGTGTAGCATTTTACGTTATTCGAAAACTTGCACAGTAAAAAAATTATACCACCATAACTTTCCTTTTTAAATAAGCGACGGGAAATTTCTGATGTTGTAAGGGTACGACTAATCAAAGTCCTACCTATGACGTCTTAAAATCATTATTAACAAAAATAATAGCACCCTTTTTTCTGGTTCAATTATATTAAACAGGTAATCGATGAGCGTATTGAAAATAGGATATATCCTCAAAATCTCTTCGAAAAAAGCAAACAAAGATTTAAAATACGCAACCCCGTGGAATAGAAGTATCAGCAAAACGTTATGCCGAATTGACTCTAGTGTAGAATCGAGAAATCGTGGACAGAAGGTTCTGACCAATCATCTATATTTTTTTTCGTAAAGTACGGTACGGAACAAGATTTTGATCTGTACCAGCTGACGATTCGAAGTATACCTTGTCGACAACCTCTATACCACTATCAACATCGTTTTTCGTGCCTTAGTCGGTAAAGTCGGTGACCAAAATGTCCGTCCTTCCAAAAATCAAGAAACCGCCATTATTAACTCTATCCATAAGCTGAGACATACCGACGTTGACTTTTCCGGCGTCACTGACTCTTTGAAAGAAATGAAGTACACGGACAAGGACGGCAATGAGCTCTTTTTTCGCAATGATTATCTCTTATCTGCCACTATCGTTGACGCAAAAATCAATGGACAAATTTTTGATGGCGTTATCTTCTTCAAGGACATTTGTCCTCTTTTCGACATTGCCAACCTTAAAGACCAAGTTGTCAGATATCCTCACGAGCTCTTAAACGTTCCGAATCAGAACAACACACCCCTTATCATCTCTCTCAAAAAGTACGTTATCCGCCGTATCTGCGAAATTAAGTTGCACAAAAATTTGGCTCGCACCATTACCTTTGACGACCTTTTTTCCAAGTGCAGACTGGGCAAAGTCAATCGTGATCAAGAATACAACGCCAGAAATGCTGTCGTCAAATTTTTTGAACATCTCAAAGCCCAAAATTGCATTGCCGATTTTAAAATTACAAAACGCAGAAACATCATTTACGGCATCTCTTTCACCTTTTTATGATTTTTTTCTGAAGAGCACTTTTAAAAAGCCAAATAAGACGCGACTTTCCAAGGGGGCATAGTAAATTATGGCAACTTACTAACCTCTAAAAATGGCGTTTTAGCCGCACCACATCTAGCTTTTTCGCACTTCGCCAAAAATCCTTAGACTATATATACTCAATAGACTTAGTAGGGCGCGAACGCAGTTTTTCGCGTTCGGCTACGCTACGCCGACGCGTGCAACAGCGCTACGTACACGCCGTAGGCGGTACTACGCTTAGTTACCCGCTAACGCTCAAAAGGCGTAAGCCGATCTAAGTGGCTTACGCCTTCAGAACAATCATAAGTAAAAAGTTTACGTTTAATTGTTTCGTTAAATCAAGTTACCAGACTATCAACATTTAAATTATAGATAAAAAATTTATTCCCACTGAAAATAAGTGAACACCAAATAAAAAAATGATTATTGAATACTCGCTCGAATTATCGAAATTATGTCAGGTGGGTATAAGGCTCAGAAAATACTGGGAACATAAAAGATACTCATATATAATGCGAAATGACTATATCAAAAAAATAATGTATCTTTTTGAGGAAATGAAATGAAATTTATGGGAAATTGCGGAACAACTTTAAATTTGAAACGCAACTACCTGATTTTGAATTTAACTGACACAAATGATTTGCCGAAGATGGACAGATGGCTCTTCAAAGAACACGCGATCGATACGGTAAGCATAAATGGTTCGATTTTGTCAGGATATTCGACATACAGAGCTTTGCCAATACCTAGAGGCGGAGAAAAATATGGAGTTTACAACTGGAGAATGACTGAACATCATTGGCTGGCAGATCCGTTTTCTGTGGGAAGTCAACTTGAACAAGGAACAGGTTATTCTGAAATTTAGCCTGAAAATGTAAATGAGATAATAGGAAATCCTGAAAACTCTGAAAAACGCGCAGATTGGTCGGCGCAAGATAATCCTAATGCACATCCGCCGGCATTTGTGTTTACTAATCGCAAAATTGACGATAATTTCAAAGGTATGGGTGAAATAACGGTAAACGACGGTCCGTTTTTCAGATTTGTTATTGCAATGCGCTATCCGGAAGGCGTGAGTGAAGAAAAAGGCGAAAAATGGTTTTACGACAGCTTTATTCCTGCGATGAAGGCTCAGAAAGATTTATTGCGCGGATTTTCTTATAAAGCAATAGATCCAAAAATAACCCCCTTTACCCGAATTGTAGAGCTTTGGTACAGAGATTCAAACGCGTGGATAAGAAATTGGGTTGACGGAAGCTCAAAGATAAACGAACCGTCGTGGGCAAAGGACAATCAAAATTTTATCTATTTGACGCCTTATAAAGAAATAGTTTGCATATTTTTGGAAGAATCACCTGAAAGAGACTTTTTAAAACAAGGTACAGCCTATTATACCGATAATTAAATCAGCGATAATATCCATGCATTGAGCGCGAGAAAAATTTCCGACGATATCACGTTGTTTCTAAATTTGAGAATCAAAGTCATGCTTAATTCTGAATTTGGCTTTATCGGGAATGCCAGCAACGGCACCATGCTTAGCGAGGAAAACGCGAATTTGCTCGCAATTGTATGCTTTATCAAGTACTATAAGGCTGATCGTTCTTAATGCGTGTTTTTCCAAGCCGCAGGCTGTTAGTATAATTACGCATGTAGAATCTGCGATCATCTGCGATCGGAATGACAGATTCTATATGGGATGAAGAGTTGTGCCCCAATCGGGCACCTTTTTTAAGCCTCGTAGAGCCCGCACATTCCGAAGGAATGTATAGCGGGGTATACTTTTTCAACTGAAAAAAGCCAAAACATAAGATTTTGGACGCCTTCTTTTATGCCATAATCAGGCTACTAAGGAGGTATTTTTTATGAGCTACCAACAACTTCACGCAGGTAAAGTATCGCCGGATAATTTAATCCGCAACGTCCGACAACGTATCAAGCAACTTCATTTGAAACGCAAACCGCGCATTGATGCTGTCGGACTCGAAGACATTATTATCGGCGCCTCTAAGCGCGAACAGTATTTCACTGACGCCCTTCACTTCTTCCAAAACCGCTATGGCATAGAAAACGTGATGTACTGCCATTGTCATATGGATGAATCTAATCCCCATATTCACGTCGGCATTGTTCATGTTACAGCAGATGGACGACTATCCGCACGCGATCTTTTCAACCCCAAAATCCTTGAAAAATTACAGACGGATTTTAACTTCACCGTTGCTCAACATTACGGGCTGGAACGCAGCGATCATCATGCCCGCAACTACCTCGAACTCAATCGGTTCAAAGTTCAACAGACAAAACAAGAAATTCTTCAATACTCTCACGACCTTGATACTTTTCACTGTACACAAGCCAATATCGAAAAAATCCACTCTAACTCCCACTTCTCCTCTTCCGGCTTTATTATCAAATCCGAAGACAAAAACAATACCGAATTGCCTACCTCCGATTTCACCGAACTGAACCAAATTGCTCAAGAGGGTGTTAGGGTTGGTTGGTAAAATCAGGTAAAAGTAAAACACCGGCAATTTTCTGTTACAATAACTTTGAGAAGTCAGTTGGAAGAGGGCGTCCGCCACTTAATCCTCGAAATAATGCAAGCATTCAAAGTGCTTATCAGCCGCGGACACATTAACGACACCGACAAAGCTTTGGATTTGGCATTGTCCTTACTGGCTAAAAACTACTCTCAGACCGTGCTTACAGCTGTGATAAAATTTTTTTAAATTTTTGCTAATTTTTTTTAAATTTTTTTCTAATTTTTTGCTAATTTTTTTTTATGTGGGCTGGCGGCGCCGCCCGCCAAGGCAAAGGCGGCGCCAAAGCCCTACAATGTCTATTGAGTCTACATTGTATAAGGGTTTTTAGGGTTTTAAAAAAAGTTAGGCTACACCTAGCTAAACTCCGCATTTTTAGCATTGAAAGCGTCGGCTAATTTACTATGCTCCGTCGGCTAATTTACTATGCTCCGTCGGCTAATTTACTATGCTCCGTCAAATCTAGCTTGTAGCGATATTTTCAGAAAAATGAGGAGAAAACCCGCGTCATTGCTAGCAATAAAAAAGCCGCAAAAGCGGCAAGGTGACGGGTAAAAAAACGGCTAGAAAGTGAACTTGACGGAAATAAATTTACCGCGTTGCTGAACCGGCTCAAAAGAGGAAATGAAATTCTTCTCTTGCAAGTGTGTAAAAAGTTTAATAACGGCGTTGCGGGCGTCCATTTTTACATCACGCGAGCAATTACTCATTCTGCAACGCTTAAAGACGTCATCGAAAGTAATGGTCGGTGTCATCTTGTGAAGTTTAATTTCACAGATTCTACGCATTACATACTTTTTGACGGCAATAATGCGCGGGGTATTGTTTTGATTCGGAACGTTTAAAAGTTCGTGGGGATACCTAATCACTTGATTTTTGATATCGGCAATTTTGAAAAGTGGGGAATTGTCTTTGAAGAAAATGACGCCTTCCATAATCTGCCCGTTAATTTTTGCGTCAAGGATATCAGCGGAAATAAGGTTAGCAAATTTTAAAGTTAAAGTGTTGCCGTCTTTGTCCGTGTACTTCAATTCTGTAAGGGATTCAGTGACGCCGGAAAAGTCAACAATAGTTCCCATAAGCTTAACGACAGAATTAACAGTGGCGTCCTGCTGATTCTTCATAGGGCGGGCATTTTGGTCGCCAATTTTGCCGATTAAGGCGCGGAAAATGATATTTACGGTAGTATATCTGTTGCCGGCAAGAAATTCGCTAATTAGCACGCCTAAAACGGCGCGGTCAAATTCGGAAAGAGGGTTATCATCTTCGTAACCTTCAGCATTTTGGATACCAACGCTACTAAAAACGGCGTCCTGCTTAGAAGTTTTGTGACTTTCCTTGTTATTTCTGTACCGCGTACCCTGCAACGCCTTCTTGAAATTGTTGGGATCAAATCGGAATAAACCTTTAACGAAAGAGTCATTAGGCTCAACGCATTCATCGGAAGGCATAACCTGAACTTTCAAAGTGTCGATAATGGTATCGACATACTTTTTGATCTTAAGCTTAGATTCAGCGTCTATCCACTGGGCTTTAACTTGTTCCTGCTTTTGGCGTTCCTTTTTAAGCTTAGCTTGTTCATCGGCTTTACGCTTTTCATCTTGCAAGCGCGCTTCTTCTTCGCTTATCGCGTTTTGGACGTGGTTAAGCTCGGCGGTAACGGCTTTAAGTTGTTCGTCGAGTTCCTCACGCTGTGTAGCTAAAATTTTGAGTTCATCGGCAGAAGGATTAGAAAAATGAATGTCCCAAAAATTTTTGATATTTTCGTTAATCTGCGCATTAATCTGCGTACGGCGTTCAGTCATCTGCATACGGCGCTCCGTCAATGCGGTTAAAGTATCGGACATATCCCGTCAACTCCTTTCAAGTAAAACAGAAAAAAACTACATCCCCTATAGAGAATGTAGCCTTTCCGCTTGATAAAATAATTTCGGTATTTTATAATTACGCCGTTAAAATTAATTAACGATAGCTGTCAAAAGTAATCTTGCTAGGGAATGTCGCTACATTCTCTGTAGGTACCCTGTAATGTCTCAGAAACGTTACGGGGTCTTTTGCTTTTTAAGCAAAAATTAATTACTTAAAGCGTAGCATAAAATGCAGATATTGACAAGAATTTTTTATTCAACAAAAAATCCCCTGCACAATTACAATGCAGGGGTTCGACCAAAACGGCCGGTCAGTCCGTATGTCGAACTGAAATAGGTAAACGTCGTAGTTGACGGCAAGCAGGTGGTCACGAACCTTGCACGCTATTTTGAAAGCGTTGTCCTTTACCAACAACCCCTAACATCGTGTTTTGTGAAAATTTAATGCCAAGATAAATATCAGTGAAAACAATGACAGTAGGCAGGTCCATTGAAAAGCCGCGTCATAATCGTTGGCTTGAACTGCCGCGTAAATTGCCGTTGACATTGTTTGAGTGACACCGGGAATATTTCCGGCAAACATTATCGTTGCGCCAAACTCTCCAATTGCTCTCGTGAAACTCAATACCACTCCCGCCAATATTCCGTGACGTGCACCGGGTAAAATTACGCGCAAAAAAATTCTTCGTTCGGATATACCCAATGTTCGTGCCGCGTCGATTATGTTTCTGTCAATCTGATTAAAGGCGGCAAGTGTTGTTCGATACATAAGCGGCAAACTCACAACTACCGCCGCAATTACTGCCGCTTGCCACGTGAATACAAGGTTTATGTCGAACTGCAACAAAAACTTTCCGATGACGCCGCGCCTGCCGAATATCAGCAATAAAAAAAATCCCGCAACAGTCGGCGGAAGTACAAGCGGTAAAGTTAAAATCGCGTCTGCCAATGCCTTGCAACGTCGCAATTTCGATACGCCGTAAGCCAGAAATATTCCGAGAAAAAAAGTTATCGTTGTTGCCGTCAATGCAACTTTTAATGTGACGGCAAGCGGACTGATTTCCATAAATTCAACCTTCAAGCAAAATCAATTTGTCGGCAGGAAGTTTCAGTTTGAAAGTATCGGCTTGAATTTTTCGCCAAATTTTTTTGTCAACGTCCCAACGAATCGGCAAGCCTTTAGAATCTTTCGGCGCAACCATCACGCTGAAAAACTTTGTGTCTTCGATAACTTGAAACACTGCCACTTCAAAAGTATTTGGAACCTGCGCGGCGTCAGTGTTTACAAACTGCGCGTGGATCGCAACGTAACTTAAGCCGTCGGGAACTTCGGCGGTTGAATGCAAAGTGATTTGCCAATCGGCGGCGAAAAGTTTATGCGCGTCAATTTTTTTTGCCTTTGAAATATTTTTGCAACCTGTCATCAAGGTAACCGCCAAAGTTGCCGGTTTGTTGAAAAGTTCGTGAGTCGTGTTAATCGTGTCGATCTTGCCGCAATTTAATACGGCGATTTTTTTTGCCATTCTGTAAACTTCGCCGATGTCGTGTGAAACTAAGAGTGCCGCGCCGTTGTACGCCTTTAAAACTTGAGCCAAATAAATTTCAAGTTGCCATTTTAAAAAATTGTCAATAGCTGAAAAAGGTTCGTCGAGCAACAAAAATTCAGCGTTAGACATAAGCACCCGCGCAAAAG
>CAMJNB010000060.1 GCA_946407175.1 uncultured Selenomonadales bacterium
AATCCTGCCGGTGCGAATGGTTTATTTTACGGCGAAACAAATTTATTTTTCGCGCAGATTATTTCAATCGGCGTTGCGATAATTTTTGCGGTTATCGGCTCGGCGATTCTCTACAAAGTTGTCAACGCGCTGACTGAACTGCGTGCAGATGAGACTGATGAAATTAACGGTCTCGACATTAGCGAACACGGCGAACGCGGTTACAATGTCGGACTTTTTACCGGTACACCCACTTTCTTCGGTGACACGGAAACTAACGCCGTAAAATTTTTTCCTACCGTACACGGTTCACAAAGTTAGCGTTTAGCTGGTAGCCGTTAGCTATTAGCATGTAACTCTGTCTCCTGTTACTTAATAAAGGTGGTGGAATTAAATGGAAAGAAAGCTTACGAAGATTGATATTATTACACGTCCCGAAAAGTTGGAGGAACTTAAAGCCGCTTTAAATGCAATAGGCGTACTTGGGATGACTGTCAGTCAAGTCTACGGTTGCGGTCTTCAAAAAGGCAGAAAAGAAGTTTATCGCGGCAAGGAATATGAAGTTAATCTTGTACCGAAAATTAAATTGGAAACGGTGGTATGTGAAATTCCCGTTGAAAAAGTTTTGGAAGTCGCGCAAAAAGTTTTGCGTACCGGCAAATTCGGTGATGGAAAAATTTTTGTCTATGAACTTTCGGACGCCGTACGAATCAGGACGGGACAGCGCGGCGTTGAAGCGATAATGGATATACCCGGCGAAAAACCAGAATAAGCGAAGGTTAAAAATAAGTTGAGGTTAAAAGCAAGATGAAGGCTTTAACTCAAGACAGGTCTTTTAAGTGCTTTTTGGTGAGCTGGCATGACAAAAATTAACGAAAATTATTTGAAACTGCCGAAAAATTATCTTTTCGCGGAAATTGCACGGCGCGTTGCAAAATTTAAAGCCGAAAATCCCGACGCCGAAATTATCAGCTTAGGCATAGGCGACGTGACTCAACCTTTGCCGAAAGTCTGCATTGACGCAATGGGTAAAGCCGTTAAAGAAATGGGAAGTGCCGAAACTTTTCACGGCTACGGACCGGAGCAAGGCTACAAATTTCTGCTTGAAAAAATTTCAGATTGGAATTACAAGCGGCGCGGTTTAGACATTTCGGCGGATGAAATTTTTATAAGCGACGGTTCAAAATGCGACTGCGGCAACATACAAGAGATTTTCAGCCTTGACAGCAAAATTGCCATTGCAGATCCCGTTTACCCTGTTTACCTTGACACGAACGTCATGGCGGGACGTACCGGCGATTTGCAAGCCGACGGACATTTTGAAGGCGTGACGTACCTGCCGTGTACTGTGGAAAATAATTTTTCCCCTGCGCCGCCTAAAAATAAAGTTGACTTGATTTACCTCTGTTCGCCGAATAATCCTACCGGCACGACGCTTGATAAAGCCGCGCTGAAAATTTGGATTGACTACGCGCAAAAAAATCACTCAATCATTTTGTACGACGCCGCCTACGCCGCGTACATTGCCGACGAAAAAATACCGCGTTCCATTTACGAAGTGGAAGGCGCCAAAGATGTTGCGATTGAATTTCGCTCATTCTCAAAGACGGCGGGATTTACCGGTACTCGTTGCGGCTACGTTGTCATACCGAAAAATCTGTACGGCTTTACCTCAAGCGGCGAAAAAATTTTTTTGAAGGATTTATGGTTACGTCGCCAAACTACGAAGTTCAACGGCACGGCGTACATTGTGCAACGCGGCGCAGAGGCGATTTATTCGGACGAAGGGCAGGCGGAAGTTAAAAATTTAATCGGCTACTATATGACTAACGCGAAAATCATTCGTGACGGCTTAAACGCGGTCGGGCTTACTGCTTACGGCGGGATTAACGCGCCTTACATTTGGCTTGAAATACCGAAAGGCTTTACCTCGTGGCAGTATTTTGACTACCTTTTAAACCAATTTCATATTGTCGGTACGCCGGGCGCAGGTTTCGGTGCGTGCGGTGAAGGTTATCTGCGCTTAACTTCTTTCGGCGGCAGGGAAAAAATTTTTGACGCCATGAACAGATTAAAATCAGTCAATGCCTTTTAATGTTATGAAAATTAGCGATATTAAGCGGCTTTGTAAATTTCAGGTGACGGCTGAAATTTTTCTTGCCAAATATTTTTTTTCGTGCTATCATTATAAAACAACTTAGAAAATAACGGTCAGTAGAGTATCTATGTTGCCACAGGCGCAAAAAACCCCCGAGAAATCTTTGGCGAGATTCTTGGGGGTTGCGTCTATCAAGACGCCGAGTAAGCGTTACCGCTCATCTTTTTTATCGTGCTCGTCGTCGTTTTTGCGAATGTCTTTGAGCCAATCAATGATTAACTGCGAATGACATTCGAGCCGACCATGAGCAGTAAGGTCAGTAAAATATCCACTGTCGCCACCTCCCTCCTGTCACCAGTGTGGGGAGCGGTAACGGTGGATATTTTACATTGTTTAAAAAAATTTTACAATATAAAGGTTGAGATTATGACATACAAAGACGCATTGAAATATTTGGACTGGCTGGCAGTATTCGGCATTAAAGAAGGTCTTGAACGAATCAATCAGCTTATGGAGAAGTTGGGTGAGCCGCAGAATTTTTATGACACGGTGCATGTTGCCGGTACGAACGGCAAGGGTTCAACCTGCGCGATGTTGGCAGAAATTTTACATTCGGCAGGCTTTAACGTCGGCTTATTCACTTCACCGCACTTAGTCAGCTACTGCGAAAGAATTTCTGTAAACGGCGAAAATATTTCAGAAACAGATTTTGCCGCGCAGATTGAACGTGTGAAAAATTGCGGCGTAGAGTGTACGCATTTTGAAGCTTTAACCGCCGCCGCTTTTGACTATTTCAAGCGCCGTCACGTTGACATTGCCGTTATCGAAGTGGGATTGGGCGGCACGCTGGATTCTACAAACGTCATAACGCCTAAAGTTGCCGTCATTACCAACGTTGCGCTTGACCATGAAAATATTTTGGGCGATTTAAAAAGTATCGCGCAGAATAAGGCGGGAATTATCAAGCCGAATGTACCGACTGTGACAGGTGCGACGGGCGAGCCGCTGAAAATTATTCGAGACGTTGCCGCTGAAAATTATTCGACGCTGTACGAAGTCACGGCGCCGGTTGATGCGAAAATAAATCTGCGCGGCGAATATCAAAAACTTAACGCGGCGATTGCTATTCAGACGGCGAAAGTTTTAGGCATAAGCGACGAAAATATTTCGGCGGGACTTGAGCGCGTACATTGGGCAGGACGCTTTGAATTTATCGACACGCCGAATGGCAGGGTTATAATCGACGGCGCGCATAATCCTCACGGCGCTATGGCACTGCGTCAAAGTTTGGACAGCTATTTTCCGACCGGCAAGCGTACGTGGCTTTTCGGCGTATTGGCTGATAAAAATTTTGACGCGATGATTGACATTTTATTTCGCGCTGGTGATTTTGTTATCGTCACGCCGCCTAATTCAGACCGCGCCGCGCAGGTTGAAACAATTTGCGAAAGATTGACTTCACGCGGCATTGATAATATCGGCGAAAAAAATTTATCAACCGCCGTAGAAAAACTTCTGCAAGCGGATGAAATAAAAATCGCCGCCGGTTCACTGTACCTAATCGGCGACGTTAGAAAATTACTTATGGCTTGAAATTCATTTTGATTCGGTGCTTGCATCGAATGGTTCAGATAAAGTCTGTTCCGACGCGTTAGAATTACTCTCGGCGCCGGAATTTTTATTTTCCAGCGAACTTTCAAACTTTTCCCCGTCCGCGTAGATAAGTGAAATGTCCGCCTCTTTCAGCGCTTTTGGCGAAGATTTACCCTCTTCAACGGCAATGACGTAGCGCGTAGTTTCAATGTTGACCGGCACGCCGATAGCCTTTTCCATTTTCGCCTTGCTGACATTGTAATTGTAAAGAGCGTTGAAATAATTATTTCTTGCCGTAGTTAAATTTCTCTGTGCTTCCATAACATTTAAGTTTGTGTCAACGCCTTCGGTATAGCGAACTTGAGCTATCGCGTAGTAATTTTCGGCGTCTTTCACGGTATTGGCGGCAATGAGAATATTTTTTTCCGCCGTCAAAAGTTCAATGTACGCATTGTGAACGTCAAGCTTAATGGCGTCGATTTGCTGAACTTTTTGCGATTCGGCTTTACGTTTGGCGGCTTTGGCATCATTAACCTGCGCGGCAGTAATGCCGTTGTCAAAAATATTCCAATCCATAGTTACGCCGATTTGCCAAAATTCCGCCGTATGATCCGATTTAAACCATTTTTCACCTGTCGTATATCCTGCGGCGCGTGCACTTATTGAAGGACGATAACCGGCTTTTGTTGCGCCTACTTGAGCCTCTGCCTGCTTAATCTGATAATCTGCGACAATGCCTTCGGGACGGTGCGCCAATGCGTATTCCAAACATTCATTTTCGTCCAATGCATAAGGCGTATCGTCCAACGTCTCATTCGTGACTAAAACCGTGTCGACCGGCAAGCCGATAATGTTGTTAAGCGTTGCAACCGCCGCCTCGTAATTGCCCCACGCCGAATTTAACTGCTGCTTGTAGTTGGCAAGTTGCACGGAAGTTTCAAGCACGTCAGCCTTTGCAACGGTGCCTACTTCGTACTGGATTTGAACGTTGTCCAAGTGACTTTGCAAAACGTTTACCGCCTCTTGCTGGACTTTTATATTTTCATTGTACTGCAAGACGCGGAAATAAGCCTCCGCCGCTTGATATCTGGTATTTTGCTTAGTGTATTCCAAAGCCATATCGGCAGTGTTTAAAGCGTAACCTGCCGCCTCAATTTGATTTTCCAATCTGCCGCCGGTGTACAAAGGCATTGACAGCGAAAAGTTATGAGAAGTTTCGGTGTGGTACGGCGGATTAGGTTCTAGATCTCGACCTTCGAAATATTTTTCTTCAAATTCGCCGTCACCGTAATAAGGATGATATTCCGCATAATAATCCTGCCGATCTCTGTAATACCTGCCGCCAATATAACCTGCCTGCGCCGACCAATTCAATCTTAAACCTGCCTGCCTGCGTGTTGCCGATAAATTCCACCGCGCAGATTCGCGATCTTCGGCTGACTGTACTATTGCCTGATTATTTGCCAACGCAAGGTCAATCGCCTTATCCAATGACATCGTGACACTGTCGGCGGCAGAAACCGTTACTCCGTGTCCGAGCAAGGAAAGTGCACATAGTATCGCGGCTATTTTTCTCTTCCCCAACAGTCATCGTCCTTTCAAAATTTTATTTGCGAATTTATTTTTCTATTTTCCCAATCTGATTTTTTTATGAAAATATTTTAACACAATGCTGAAAAAAATCAATTTCTTTTGCAAAAAAAATAGTTCGTGCAATTCCTACACAAACTACTTGAAAAATTTTGTACGTCGACAGCTATTAAGCTGAATTAATTTCAAAAGTTAAATTTACTGTTGAGTGAAGTTAAACTTATTCGTTGAGTGAAGTTAAACTTACTTGTTGAATGAAATCAAAGTTATTAATTGAGGGAACGAATGGGGGAAATTTGTGCGCCTTTGAAAGTCAATTCAAGCGCCATACCTTTTTTGTCGACTTGATAAACCCAAACGCCGTCGGCAATAATTTTGGCATCGGCAACCGCGCCGCCTGATACACCGTCGGTAGCCGCCGCAGTAGCTTCAGTGCCGAATTTAATGTTGCCGGAAATAAATCTGTCCCACGCCTTCTTATTTTGAATTATGAAAAGCAAGTCGTATTCCTTCGCGCCGATATTCAAGCCTATTGTAACTTCGTTCATTTTAACGTAAATTTTTTCGCCTGTCTCATTGTTTACGGCAATGCCGCGACCGCGATCCGAACCCCAAAATCCCAATTTCACGCTGGAACTGCTGATTGTAGAATAGGCGTAGGCACGATCCATTTCAGAGCGTGACGCGGGGTAGGTTTTGTACATACGCTCAAGAACTTCGGTGGACATTCTGTTAAGTTTGGCGCGGGTTTCGTCCGGCGTTTCTTTGGCAAATGCCGTAGCAGAAAACGCCGCAAGTATGACAAGCGTCACCAAAATTAATTTTGCCCAAAACGTTTTGGTTACAAGATTTACAGCCATTACTCACACTTCCTTTCAGAATTAGCGATTAGCTTTTAGCGGCTAACAGCTAACGACTAACAGCTATTGGCTAATGACTAACAGCTAATCAAAATAATTAATTTTCATGGCGCCTTTAAGCCGCACCAAAACTTCAGCCGCTTTACTTCTTGCCGTCGCCGTACCGTCTTTTAAAATTTTTAAAACTTCGTCGGGTTGACTTTCATACTCTGCGCGACGCTTTCTAATCGGCGTCAAAACTTCTTCCAACACTTCAAGCAGGAATTTTTTAACCTTAACGTCACCCAAGCCGCCGCGTTGGTAATGCTCTTTCATTTCGGCAACGATAGCTTTATCGGTGCAAAAAGCGTCAAGGTACGTGAAAACTACGTTGCCTTCGACGTGACCGGGATCGCTAACCTTAATGTGCAACGGATCCGTGTACATTTCCTTAACCTTCGCGGCAACGGTAGCCGAATCGTCGCTTAAATAAATGCAGTTGCCGAGAGATTTACTCATTTTAGCTTTACCGTCCGTGCCGGGCAAACGACGGCAAACTTGATTTTCCGGCAGTAAGATATCGGGCAAGGTTAAAACTTCGCCGTAAGTTTCATTTATCTTGCGAACAATTTCGCGCGTCTGCTCAAGCATCGGAATTTGGTCTTCACCGACCGGCACAATGTTTGCGTCAAAGGCGGTAATGTCCGCCGCTTGACTTACGGGGTAGCACAAAAACCCTGCAGGTATACTCGTTTCAAAACCTCTCATCGCAATTTCGTTTTTGACTGTAGGATTTCTTTCAAGCCGCGATACCGTGACGACGTTCAAATAGTACGCAGTCAACTCAAAAAGCTCGGCAACCTGCGATTGAATGAACAGCGTAGACTTAGCGGGGTCTAATCCTACTGCAAGATAGTCAAGCGCCACGTTCAAAACATTTTCACGAACTTTATCGGGATTATCCGCGTTATCGGTTAAAGCCTGCGCGTCGGCTATCATTATAAAAATTTTATCGAAGTTGCCGGAGTTTTGAAGGCGTACTCTTTCACGCAAACTCCCTACAAAATGTCCCAAGTGCAACTTTCCTGTCGGTCTGTCGCCTGTCAAAATTGTTTTCAATTTTTTATCATCTCACATTTTTAATTCTTAATT
>CAMJNB010000061.1 GCA_946407175.1 uncultured Selenomonadales bacterium
CCTTCGCGTCAGAGTCAGCGTTGAAATTAAAATTGACGTGACGAATATATTTCTGCGCGGCGCCGTCACGAATTTTTTCAAGTACCTCCGCCATAAGCGCTTGAAATTCTTTCGGCTGAAAGTTTACGCTGTCAATCAGAATTGGAACTTGCTTTATAAAAAATTCTTCCGCCGTGTAGAGATTATTCAGCGTCGGAATTATTTTAAAGTCGCCGCGTCGCAGAATTTCTTCAAGCTGACGCAGGTAAAAACCCAGCACGATTAGCCTTTGGTCAATCGTCAATCGGCGCTGTTGCAGAATTGAAATTGCCGTGAACTGAATTTCAGTGAATTGTAAAATAACTTCCGGCGGTACGTTTGATTCGCTTACAAAAATTTGACGGTTAGCCCAAGCCGGTAAATTTATTTCGGACGTTTCAAATTCAATGCGGCTTTTTGAATTTAGAATCAGTCGCGCGGCAAGCGGACAGGTTAAAGTTAAACTTCGCTCAATCACGCCGCCGAATTTATAAAGTTGGCGCGGATAACTGCGGCAGAGTTGCGAAATATTTTCTTCGCCGCGTTGCATTTGGATTGAACAAAGTCCCGCCGCATTTAAAAACGGACAGGCGCCGCCTTCCTGCTTTATAAAATATTCGCCGTTATCAAATACAATGTGTCGCGTCAATTCGCGTTCGTCACTTTCAATGTCGCGGTACTTATTAAAAGTTTCGGCGTCGACTTCAATTTTCCAATTCCGCCTGCAACAATTTGCGGGACAAATTTTTCCGTCGCACTTAAACTTTGCAACGTACTTAGGCTGTAGGTAAACGTGCATAATTTTCACCGGCAGGATTTTATCACAAAAATTAATTCTTGCAAATTTTCAGCGCGTAAAATAAAATTACGGCATAAGTATTCTTGCATACGTGTAATATTGGAGGCAGTTTTATATGGAAGGAAAATTTTACGGCGTGGGCGTGGGTCCCGGCGATTCGGAGCTTTTGACGATTAAGGCGGTCAATGCGATTAAAAATGCCGACGTGATTATTGCGCCGAAGACAGAAAAAAAAGAAGGCAGTGTCGCCTTAACTATTGCCGCGCCGTACATTTCGGATGCCGAAATTATTTTTCAAACTTTTCCAATGGTAAAGCACTTTGAAGAGTCCAAAGAAATTTTTGAACAGAATACGAATCAAATTTTAGATTTTCTGCGCGCAGGTAAAAACGTCGCCTTTCTGACTTTAGGAGATCCGATGTTTTTCAGCACGTACATTTACATTTTCAACCTGCTGAAAAATTCCGGCGCTGACATTGAGACGATAGCGGGAGTGCCGGCATTTTTGGCGATAGCAAGTCATATCGGCAGGGCGGCGGCGTACGGCAACGATATCATTACGATTATTCCTGCCACTGCGCCGAAAGAAAAAATTGTCGCCGCGCTGAAGGTTTCAGATTCCGCCGTATTGATGAAAGTCTACAAAAACTTCGCTGACGTAGTTGACATGCTGGACGCTGAAAATATGATTGATGACGCGGTACTTATCAGCAGGTACGGGCTTGACGATGAAAAAATTATTTCTGACATTAGCGCGCACCGCGATGACAAGCTGAATTACCTTTCAACGATTTTAACTCGGCGCGGTAAGATTGAAGATTAAAAGTTCAATGTCGCCGGTCAAAATATTTTTGTCGCTCGCAAGGGAAATTGTTTCAAGCGCCGTAAATCTTTCGCCGTTTAAAATGTCGCGCAGAAAATTCAGCGTCGCGATATAATCCGCCTCGACTTTAATTTTTACCGATTGACGCAAAATATTTTTATCGCCCTCGTCACCTTCAGCACCTTTAGCACTTTCAACCGGTTCAAGTTCGCCCATTTGCACGGAAGTTACGAGGACTTTATTTTTTTCTGCGATTTTATAAATTTCTGCGGCAAAAGTGTCTTGAGAATTTTCAATCGGCAAAAGTTCCCGCGCAGATTTAAGCCGCGTTTCGGTCAGCGCCAAAAATTTTTCAATGTCGCCGTGACGTTTTTTAAATTCCTGCAAATTTTTTTCGACTGCGTGAAGTCTGCGTGACTCCAACTGCGCGGCGGAAGTTTCGCTTTTAATCGGCGCGTAAATCAGTTTTACGAAAAGAAATGTTGCAAAAAGACAAAGTGCAAGCGTGATTAGCGGTAAAAATTTTTCGCGATTCAATTAAATATCCTCAAAAAAAATGGTCGGTGAAAATTTAAATTTCACTGACCAAATTTAGTTTAACCTTTAGCAAGTAGCCTGTAGCTAGTAGCTTTTAGCCGGTATATTTTAATAGCTACCAGCTACCCGCTACCAGCTAATCACTAATCCGCAGTAAACGGCAAAAGTGCAATGTTGCGCGCGCGCTTAATGGCGATCGTCACTTGACGCTGATGCTTGGCGCAGTTGCCCGAAATGCGACGCGGAAGAATTTTGCCACGTTCTGTAGTAAAGCGACGAAGTTTCGCCGCGTCTTTATAATCAATTTTTTCGACTTTGTCCACGCAGAAGGCGCAAACCTTGCGGCGCGGGCGTCTGCCTCTTTCTTTACGCATAATTTCAAACCTCATTCAATCTAAAGAAAAATTAGTTGCAACGGAATCAGAAAGGCAACTTTTCATCGGAAATTTCGTCGCCGGAAAAGTCGTCGTCAAAATTATCGTTAGCGGGCGGCGTGGAAGGTTTAGTCACGTATCTTTCGCCGGAAGATTCGCCATCGCGTTGTTTACTGCCGGCAAATTCGATATTGTCAACCCAAATATCAACGCCGGAACGTTTGGTGCCGTCTTGACCGGTGTAGCTGTAAGTTCGCAATGAGCCTTCAACCAAAACGCGCGAACCTTTTTTGAGATAGCGTCCGCAAAATTCCGCCGTCTTTTCCCATGCCGTCAAGTTGAAAAAATCTACGTCGGTCTGACCTGTTTCCGCATTTTTAAAGCGACGACTTACGGCAATTCCCATTCTTGACATAGCTTTACCGCTTGGCGTGTATTTCACTTCGGGATCTTTTGTCAAGTTACCGGTAAGAAAAACCTTGTTCATGATTACGCCTCTTTCTCGTCGGAGCGAACAATCATATGCTTAAGAACTTCGTCGGTAATTTTCATTACGCGATCGCATTCATTAATGCAAGCCGGCTCGCACTTGGTGTAGAAAAGAACGTAGTAGCCTTCGCTTTCCTTTTTGATTTCGTAAGCAAGACGCTTTTTACCCCAGCGGTCTTCCTTTTCAATCGTGCCGCCGTTTGCCGCAATAAGTTTTGAAAACTTATCAATCACTGCGTTGGTAGCTTCTTCGTCAAGCGGTCTGATGATGAATAAAATTTCGTACTTCCTCAAAATGTACACCTCCTCTTTGGACTTTGGCTCAATTAAATGAGCAGGGAAGAATAACTCAATGGATTGTAATTATAACACAGAAAAAATTTTTTGCAAGAATTTTTTTAGATTTACTTTTTCTTTAGCGCAAAGATTTACAGCTATGATACATCCGCGCCGGCTTTTTTTATTTATGCCGTTATATAGCGACGTAAAAAATTTTTCTTGTAATGATTTTGCAAGTGGGATATAATGACGACGAATTTTTTTCAGGAGGGGAACCAAAATGCGTCGGTACACGGTCTTGTTTTTAACGGCGTTTGTGTTTGTACTTTCGGCGATAGCAGGGACATCTTATCGCGCGGGGGCTGATGAAAGAGTCTCGGAAGTCGAATTGTCGGCATACACAACGTTGCCGGCAGAAACCGTTACCATTTTGGCAGAGGCGTATGAAAAAGAAAATCACGTGCGAATAAATTTTGTACCGTTACCGTCAAAAGATTTAATTCAAAAAACTAAAGACGACGCTGTTTCAGACCCTACCGTCGTTGAAACGGTAGATTTAATTTTGGCTGAAAGCGGCGTTTTAAATTCTCTTGCCGAACAAAATCTTTTGGCGTCGTACACTTCTGAAAGTATCGACGCAGTTAAAAATAATCTTAAGGACAAGCATGACCGCTGGACAGGCGTTTGGTACGATCCGATTATTTTTTGCACGAACAAAGATTATCTCGGCAAGCTGAAAGAAATTCCAGACACTTGGTCGGCGCTTGCAAACTTTCGCGGCGTAAGAATCGGCATTACAGATTTCATAGCGGCGGACGCGGCGTCAAATTTAATGTTTCAAATGATTGCCAATTTCGGCGAAGTGGAGACGTACAAAATTCTGCGCGGACTTCATCCGAAAGTTGTACAGTACACAAAATTTTTATCAAACCCCGTGCGTCAAGCGGGTATGGGCGAAACAGACATTTCCATTGCCGTTGAAAGTGAAACCATTCGCTATATGCAGGAAGGTTATCCGCTGAAAATAATTTATCCTTCGGACGGTACCGCGTATATTTTGACAGGCGTTGCGCTTGCCGATAAAAATTCCGCCAAAAGTCTTGAGGCTCAGAAATTTGCCGATTGGCTTTTAAGTGACAATGCCCAGCTTGCATTGCAGAGTAACGGTTTTTATTTTATTTCTACGAATCCCAACACGTTGGCGTATAAATCTTTCGCGGGAAAAAATCTTGTACTCTTCCAAAATTCGCCTGCCTTCAATGAACAGCAGCGCTTAAATTTTTTGGATCGTTGGGCTAAGCACGTGAGATTTAGGGATTAGCTATTAGCCATTAGCTTTTAGCTGTTAATAAATAGGAGAAGGAACATTTTGAAAGTAGGAGTTATCAGTTTAGGTTGCGCGAAAAATTTGGTAGACACTGAAGTAATGCTCGGAATATTGCGGGACAACGACATAACCATTACGCCGAATCCTGCCGAAGCAGACATTTTGATAATAAACACCTGCGCCTTTATCGCGTCGGCTAAGGAAGAATCTATCACGACGATTTTAAATTTTGCTGAATATAAATCCGAAGGTAACTGCCGCGCGTTAATCGTTGCCGGTTGCTTAGGTCAACGCTACAGGCAGGAACTTTTGGACGAAATGCCGGAGATTGACGCCATTGTCGGTACCGGCGCGTGGCACAGAATTATGGAGGCGGTGGAAGAAACTCTTTCCGGACGCCGCGTAGTTTTGATTGGCGAAAATGAAATTATCTACAGCGCCAAAACGCCGCGCCTTATCACGACGCCTGATTATACCGCATACGTGAAAATTGCGGAGGGTTGTAATCACCGTTGCGCCTTTTGTGCAATTCCGCTTATTCGCGGCAAGCAAATTTCCCGTCCGATTGAAGACATTCGCGCAGAAGTTGAGCGGCTGGCTGAAAACGGCGTCAAGGAAATTAATTTAATCGCGCAGGATACGACGAACTACGGACGCGACATTTACGGCGAAGTTAAACTTTGTGACCTTTTGCGCGAACTCGTTAAGGTCGAAAAAATTCATTGGATACGCTTGCTTTATTCCTATCCGCAACATTTCACTGATGAGTTGATTGACTTAATTGCAAGTGAACCGAAAATTTGTAAGTACGTCGATTTGCCGTTGCAACACGCCGATGACGCAGTTTTAAAGCGTATGCACAGACCCGATACGCGCGAATCGATTGAAACGCTTTTATCCAAACTGCGCGAAAAAATTCCAGGCGTCGCAATTCGCTCCACGTTTATGGTAGGTTTTCCCGGCGAAACGGACGAAGAATTTCAGACGCTGAAAAATTTTATTGAAACGCAACGTCTTGATAAAGTCGGCGTCTTTGTATATTCGCCTGAAGAAGGCACCGCCGCTTATGAAATGGACGGGCAAGTTGACGAAGGTACGGCGCAGGAAAGATATCACGAATTGATGAGCATTCAGAGCCTTATTTCACAAGAGATTAATGAAAGTCTTGAAGGCAAGGAATTTGAAGTACTTGTCGAAGGTCGGGACATGGAAGTTTCGGAAGTCGTGGCAGGTCGCTCTTACCGTGAGGCGCCGGAAGTCGACGGACAAATTTACATTGAAAACGATTACCGCAGTAACGCCGGTGACATTATCCGCGTCAAAGTGTTGGCGGGTTTTGTTTACGATTTGGCGGCTGAAAAAATTTCAAAATAATTTAGGAGGGTATCACGTAACAATTTTTATTATGGATAATTTAGAAAATGAAGTTGGAAAAATTCTGCGCGAAAAGAATTTAACTATAGCTTGTGCAGAATCTTGTACCGGCGGACTTCTTACGTCGCGGCTTACTGACGTTGCAGGCAGTTCGGCTTACGTGCAGGGGTCAATTGTCTCATATTCCAACGCCGTGAAAAATTCCGTGTTGAAGGTTAAAGTTGAAACGCTGGAAAAATTCGGCGCGGTAAGTGAACAAACTGCGCGGCAGATGTCTGAAAACGTGCGAAAACTTTTCACTACGGATATCGGTGTCGGCGTCACGGGAATTGCGGGACCGGACGGCGGCTCGGCTGAAAAGCCTGTCGGCACGGTTTACATTTCTGTCAGCAATGCCGATAAAACCGAAGTTAAGCGATTTAACTTTACCGGTACGCGCGTAGAAATTAAAAATCAATCTGCCAACGCGGCAATGTCAATGATTAAAAATTTTATATAAGCTGTAAGCTCAAAGCTCTAAGCTCTAAGCTAAAAAATGGAGGTCACAATTTTGATAAAAAAAATTTTTACAACAGCGGCAATTCTTTTAACTCTCTTTTCACCGATAACTTTCGCGGCAGACAACAACGCGGCACCTGCGGCAACACAAAATAGAATTATAAACGTCGCACCTGATAAATTCTACGAATACAAAAGCGTTAATTACGGCTACACGATAAAATGTCCCGCTCAACCCGTAGTTACCGATATGAAATTTGAAATGACCGCATTAAAAGGCGAAACGCTTTTCTTCCTCAATGAAAAAAATGAACCGCTTTACGCATACCGCATTGAATTTGATGCATTCGACGGCAAGGCAGTTCCCGACTTCAATACCGCTGACAAAGCAACTATGGACGCTTACATTGCGAAGTTGAAAGAGGCTAATCTCTTTGAAGTGACTACCGTTGCAGGTATCACGAAGGACACTAAAGGCATCTTTGCAATTACCGCCAAAGAACTTGAAGTAAAAGGCGAAAACGGCGAAGTTGAAACGGTAACGGCAAGCAATCAAGCGGCGGTGACTTACTTCCGCACGAAAAGCGGTAAATGTATGTCCATTATGATTATTGCCGACGAGTTGACGGAAGAACTTCTCGACGCCTACAGATATTCCGTTACGACCTTTATGGACAAATAATTTCACGGGAGATTTTTTACAATGTTAGATATGAAGTTTGTAC
>CAMJNB010000062.1 GCA_946407175.1 uncultured Selenomonadales bacterium
TCGCGTCTTTGACTTCCTGCGCTTTCGCCAAGTTACCGGCAAAGTTTATTGCAATTTTTGCGCCGAGACTTGACAGCTTTAAGGCAATGGCACGACCTATTCCGCGTGACGCGCCTGTTACCAGCGCAGACTTTCCTGCCAAACTTTTTTCCAAACTTTTCGCCTCCGCGCAAAAATATAGCATAAACTATTCAACTTGTCCACTATTTCATAGAAATTGAAAATTTTCTAAAAAATAGCTTTTAATTCTTTCACGAATTTTTCAAAGTTATTTTTTTAGCTTTCAAACTTAGTCGACAACCAAACTTAGTCCACAAGCTCCATCAAAACCATAGGAGCGGCATCACCGCGACGCGGACCGAGCTTTAAAATACGAGTGTAGCCGCCTTCACGCGAATTGAACTTTTGCGGCATTTCTTCAAAAATTTTATGTACCACGACATCATTGCCGACCATTTGAATAGCCTGACGGCGAGCGCTTAAATCTCCGCGCTTTGCAAGGGTAACCACTTTATCGGCGAATTTGCGAAGTTCCTTAGCCTTAGCTTCGGTAGTTTCAATTCGACCATAAGTGAAAAATACGGCGAGGAGAGATTTAAAAAGAGCCTTGCGCGCGCCGCTGTTCCTGCCGAGTTTTCTATAACTCATTGCAATTCCTCACTTCTAAATATCAATATCGCTGTCAATATGCACGCTGGGCTTAAGTGACAAGCCGATATCTTCAAGTTTATTTTTAACTTCGTCCAAAGATTTTCTGCCGAGATTGCGAACCTTCATCATATCTTCTTCGGTCTTGTTGACCAAATCGCCGACATAATCAATTCCCGCACGCTTAAGGCAGTTAAACGACCGCACCGAAAGATCCAAATCCTCAATCGTCATATCCAAAATTTTTGTAGCCTTATCTTCCGGCGAAGCAGGCGCGTCCGTAGCCGCCGCTACCTCTGTCTGCGTATCTTCCTCAATAACCGGTTCATCTTCCACAAAACCTTGCATAGACTGGAAAAGTTTCAAGCGATTTATCAAAATGTCCGCCGCTTTTGCAACTGCCTCGTCCGGCTTAACCGTGCCGTTTGTCCAAACTTCCAAAATCAGCTTGTCATAGTCCATTTCGTTGCCTACGCGCGTGTCTTGAACTTCGTAGTTTACGCGAAGAACCGGCGAAAAAATGGAGTCAATGGGAATGGTACCGATAACGTCATCAGGCTTTTTATTTCTCTCCGCCTCGACGTAACCGAAATTCTTTTCAACTTTCATTTCCATTCTAAGCTGACCGTCGGCATTCAGTGTGGCAATGTGCAGATTGGGATTTACAACCTCAACATCGGCGTCACAAATGACATCTGCGCCGGTAATTTCTATGTCGGACTTTTCAGCGTGCCGCTTTTTGCGTGATTCGTCGGAGTCAATTCTGATTATGTAGGGAATTTCTTCCTCCGGATTTTCGGGATTGACGTGATTGGTGCCGAGAATTTTAAGATACAGTTGCTTGATATTCAAAACTATGTTCGTAATATCTTCGCGAACGCCGGGCAAAGTGGAAAATTCGTGCAGTACGCCGTCAATTTTTATTGAAGTGACCGCCGCGCCTTCCAATGACGCCAAAAGCATACGGCGCAAACTGTTTCCGATCGTGTGACCGTAGCCGCGTTCCAAAGGTTCGCAGGAAAATTTGCCGTAGTCTGAACGAACTTCAATTGATTCTATCTTCGGTTCAATTTTAGATTTTTCATTGTCTGCCATTAAGAGTACTACCCCTTTCACTACGCATTATAAATTACGCGCACTATTAGCAGACTGTTATCTTGAATATAATTCAACGATTGACTGTTCATTGACCGGCACGTCAATTTCTTCACGCGTAGGAAAGCGTACAACCGAGCCTTTAAGGTTAGCCTGATCCGATTCAAGCCACGCAGGTGCACTCAAGGCGTTATTCGTCTCCTTAAGCATCTTGAAAATTTCTTTACTCTGACTTTTTTCGCATACTTCTACGACGTCGCCGGCTTTTATCAGCGCCGACGGGATATCTACGCGCTTGCCGTTCACCGTTATATGTCCGTGCGTTACGAATTGGCGCGCTTGACGGCGCGTATTTGAAAAACCCAGTCTGAATACCACGTTATCAAGGCGGCGTTCCAACAGTATCAACAGGTTTTCACCGGTTACGCCGGACATTTTACGTGCTTTTTCGTAGTAATTGCGGAATTGACGCTCCAAGACGCCGTAAATAAATTTAGCCTTTTGCTTTTCTTTAAGCTGAATTGCGTATTCACTGATTTTACGCATTGTGCGATGCGCATTTCTTTTGGATTTGCGGCTACGTCCGATGAACGCAGGCTCTATTCCCAGTGCGCGGCAACGCTTTAAATCAGGTGTTCTGTCGATTGCCATTAACATTTCTCCTTTTTTAGTTGCTAGTTACTAGTTGCTAGTTGATAGTTACTAGTTGCTAGCGATCTAGCTACTAATTACACTCTTCTGCGTTTGGGCGGACGGCATCCATTGTGCGGAATGGGCGTCACGTCTTTAATCATATTGACTTCAAGCCCGGTAGCCTGCAGAGAACGAATTGCCGCCTCACGACCGGCGCCCGGTCCCTTTACATAAACTTCTACCTGCTTTAATCCGTGTTCCATTGCCGCCTTTGCCGCTACTTCCGCCGCCTGCTGAGCCGCAAACGGTGTACTTTTACGCGATCCGCGAAAGCCTAAACCGCCCGCTGACGCCCATGACAAGGCATTTCCGCCTTTATCCGTTATCGTGACAATCGTGTTATTGAAAGTGGAGCTGATATGCGCCACGCCGTATTCTATATTCTTGCGGACTTTTTTCTTTGCACGAACTGTTCTTTTCGTTGCCAACTACTTAATCCTCCCTTTTTGAGCTTCGAGCTTCGAGCTTTGAGCTTTGAGAATAAAACTCTACGCTGTAAGCTCTAAGCTCCAAGCTTGCACCTACTCTTTCTTCTTGCCTTGTACCAGCTTTTTCGGTCCTTTGCGCGTTCTCGCATTGTTTTTCGTGTTTTGTCCGCGTACCGGAAGTCCAAGTCTGTGGCGGCGTCCGCGATAGCAGCCAATATCTATGAGTCGCTTGATGTCCATCTGTATGTCGCGGCGAAGGTCTCCTTCTACCACGTACTTATGATCTATTACATCACGAAGTTTTACTACTTCGTCGTCCGTGAGGTCTTTTGACTTGGTATCGGGATTGATTCCCGTTTCCGCCAATATCTTTTTCGACGTCGACAACCCGATTCCAAAAATATACGTCAATGCGTATTCCATTCTTTTCTCACGCGGCAAATCTACACCGGCTATACGTGCCATTAAATTTTCACCTCCTCAAAAAATTTTAACCTTGACGCTGTTTGTGTTTGGGATTTTCACAAATAACCATTACGCGACCTTTGCGCTTAATAATTTTGCACTTGTCGCACATTTTTTTTACTGAAGGTCTGACTTTCAAAGTTACTGCCTCCTTTATTTTTATTTAAAGCGATAAGTTATTCTGCCGCGCGTCAGATCGTACGGCGTAAGTTCGATAGTCACTTTGTCGCCGGGCAAAATGCGGATAAAGTTCATTCTGATCTTGCCGGAAACGTGCGCCAACACTACGTGTCCGTTTTCAAGCTGGACTTGAAACATAGCATTGGGAAGAGCCTCAACCACTGTGCCTTCAACTTCGATTACGTCTTGCTTTGACATATGTCTATACCTCGATTCAATTTTTCACCGAGAGCAAAACGTTTTCAAGTTCTTCGGTGACTTTATCAATAGCCTGCCTGCCGTCAATTTCAACGTACAAGCCGACATTTTTGTAGTAGTCGATTAAAGGGCGCGTAGATTCTTCATAAACACTGAGACGCTTTGTCATAGTCTGTTCATTGTCGTCTGCACGCTGATAGAGTTGACCGCCGCATTTATCACACTCATCCTTCACCTTAGGAGCATTGAACTTTACGTGGTAGGTGGCGCCGCAATTCTTACAAATACGCCTGCCAACCGCACGTTCAATTAAATTTTCCGCCGGTACGTGAATGTTTAAAACCTTAGTCAACTTCAAATTTAAATCGCTTAAAATCTTTTCAAGAGCCTTAGCCTGCTCGACTGTACGCGGAAAGCCGTCCAAAATGAAACCGTTTTTGCAGTCATCTTTAGCCAATCTCTCACGCACAATACCTACAGTGACTTCGTCCGGCACCAATGTACCTGCATCCATACAAGCCTTAGCCTTTTTGCCGAGTTCGGTACCTTCCTTGACTGCCGCGCGGAACATATCGCCCGTTGCAATTTGCGGAATTTTAAATTTTTCAACCAATTTGACCGCCTGCGTACCTTTTCCGGCGCCGGGAGGTCCCATTAATAAAATTTGCATTTCGTATCCTCCAATTTAGCTTACAGCTGACAGCTTGCAGCTTACAGGATTCTAAAAGCTAAAAGCTGACAGCTACCAGCTATTTCATAAAGCCTTCGTAGTGTCGCATAACGACCATTGATTCAATCTGTTTCATAGTGTGCAAGGCAACACTGACAACGATTAAAAGCGCCGTGCCGCCGAAGTAAACGCCTTGAATATGCGTCGCGCCGCCGATTAGTGTCGGCAGTACCGCGATGAACGATAAAAATATCGAACCTGCAAGCGTCAACCTCGTAAGCACTCTGTCTACATAATCCGCCGTAGGTTGACCGGGTCTTATACCGGGTATGAAGGCGCCGTACTTTTTCAAATTGTCCGCCATATCGGGGATTTTCACCGTTACCGCCGTGTAAAAATAAGTAAAGAAGATTATCAGCACGACGTACAAAAAGGTTTGAAGTGGCGTACCCCATTGCAAGTATGCGGCTACTTTTTGCACTTCCGGTATCTCTATAAATTGCACTATTGTTATCGGGAACATCAGCACGCTGGATGCAAAGATAATCGGTATTACACCTGCTTGATTCACTTTCAGCGGTATGTGACTTGAATGTCCGCCGAATGCCCTTGAACCGGCAACACGCTTGGCGTATGTTATCGGTATTCGCCTGTACGCCGCCTCAACGTAAATTACAAATACAATCATTGCTACCGCTATCACTGCAAATAGCAACACGCTGAAATAGCTGATTGTACCTGCTTTTAAGTAGCTGTAAATTGTACCTATATTCTGCGGCAATGCGGCTACTATACCTGCAAAAATTATCAGTGAAATGCCGTTTCCTACGCCCTGCGCCGTAATTTGTTCACCTATCCACATTAACAGCGTCGTTCCTGCCGTCAGCGTTATCGCTATGATTAGGATATTGACGGGACTTGGATTCAGTATCGCCGCTTTTAAGCCGATTGACATACCTATTGCCTGTAAAAACGCCAATACTACTGTCAATTTCCGCGTCACGCGCGTAGATTTTTTATGTCCTTCCGCGCCTTCCTTTGACCATTGCTCCAAAGTCGGTATTACCACCGTCAGCAACTGCATTATGATTGACGCATTGATATATGGCGTGATACTCATTGCAAATATCGAAAATTTACTGAATGCGCCGCCTGAAAATAAATCAAGGAGCCCGAACAAACTTCCGTTATTGAAAAGCTGTTCAATCGCTGAAGGGTCGACGCCCGGTACCGGTATGTGCGTACCTAACCTGAATACCGCGAACATTATCAGCGTGAAAACTATCCTCTGCCTAAGTTCCGGTATCTTGAAAATGTTTGAAAGTGCGTCAAGCACCTCAAATCACCTCAGCCGTGCCGCCGACAGCCTCAATTTTTTCCTTAGCGGACTTGCTGAACGCCTGCAATTTGACGGTAAGTTTTTTGGTAATTTCGCCCTTGCCCAAAACTTTGACGCCGTCAAGCACGTTTTTGAGTATGCCGACTTCAACTAAGGCAACTGCATCAACTACAGCACCGTCATCAAAGCGGTTAAGGGTCTCGACGTTGACTTCTGCAAACTTTTTAGCCCAAATATTTTTAAAGCCGCGCTTAGGCAGTCTGCGATAAATCGGCATTTGACCGCCTTCAAAGCCGGGACGAACGCCGCCGCCGCTACGAGCCTTTTGACCTTTGTGACCGCGACCGCAAGTCTTGCCTACGCCGCTACCAATGCCGCGACCGACGCGAATTTCTTTTTTTCTGGCACCGTCTGCAGGTTTAAGAGTATGTAAATTCATAAATCAGCCCTCCTGCGGTTTAACAACTTTTTCGGCAATGGCGGGACGCTTGGCAACTTCGACTTTCTTTGCTACGTCGGCAACTTCTTCAACTGCTACAAGGTGCTTTACCTTAAAAATCTGACCGCGAATGGCGGGAGTGTCAGGAAGTACGGCAGTTGAATTGACCTTGCGAAGACCGAGAGAACGAACCGTCTTGCGTTGAGTATCGGGGCGGCTGATAAGACTTCTTTTGAGTGTAACTTTTAACATATCAGCGACCTCCTACACAAAAAGTTCGGCGACGGATTTGCCGCGCAGGTTGGCAACAACATCGGCACGTTTTAACATTTTCAAACCTTCGAGAGTGGCACGAACCATATTGTTGGGGTTAGAAGAGCCGAGAGATTTGGTTAAAATGTCATGAACGCCTGCAAGTTCAAGAACGGCACGAGCGGGACCGCCTGCAATGACGCCGGTACCTTTAGATGCGGGGCGTAACATAACACGACCTGCGCCGAAAATACCAACAACGCCGTGAGGGATTGAACGATCCTTTAAAGCGACGTCGATAAGATTCTTTTTAGCGTCATCAACGCCTTTGCGAATGGCTTCGGGGACTTCAGCAGCCTTGCCGAGACCGACACCGACTTTGCCGTTGCGATTGCCGACGACAACGAGAGCGCTGAAAGAGAAACGGCGACCGCCTTTAACGACTTTGGCGACGCGATTTATAAAAACGACTTTTTCTTCAAATTCGGGAGTTTCGTTAGATTCAATTTTTTCATTTCTAGGCACTGTATCAACTCCTTTTTAAAATTTTAAGCCTGCCTCACGAGCGGCATCGGCAAGAGCGGCAATGCGACCGTGATAAATGTAGCCGCCGCGATCGAAAACAACTTCGGTAATGCCTTTATCGAGAGCTTTTTTGGCAATATTGGCGCCGACTTTCTTTGCACCGGCAATGTTGGAACCGTTAGAGTCAAAATCTTTTTCAACGGAACTGGCGGCGGTTAAGGTAACGCCTTTTTCATCGTCAATAATCTGCGCGTAGATGTGAGAAAGACTGCGGAAG
>CAMJNB010000063.1 GCA_946407175.1 uncultured Selenomonadales bacterium
TTTCAACGTCAATTTTAATGTCGTGATTATCGGCAATCATCTTCGCAATGGAAAGACCAATGCCGAAACCGTCCGCACGCCCGCCGTTTTCAAGTCGAACGCCGCGCTTAAAAATTTGGTCGAGACTTTCAGGCGCCATACCTACGCCGGAATCTGAAATCTTAACCAGCGCAAAATTATTTTCGACGTGGGACGAAAGAGTAACACTTCCGCCTTTCGCCGTGTACTTTTTCGCGTTGTCCAAAAATATTCTAAGCATCTGCACGATAGTCAATTCATCGGCGTAAATCTGCGCGGAATCGTTTTGCGCCAAAGTCAGCACGTGATTTTTATCAAGCGTTTGTGTGCGGCGAAAAACTTTTTCTACAATATCGGTAAGGCTTACAACTTCCTTGTCAAACTTCAAAGTATTTTGTTCACTGCGTGCAAGGAAACGTAAATTTTCAAGCAGGTTTTTGATATTCTGCGTCTCGTCACGAATTACCTCGATACTTTCATCGCGCAACGCCTTATTTTCAGCGTTTTTCCCGTACTTTTCAAGAATATCAATATAGCCGTCAATTACGGTTAAAGGCGTCTTAAGTTCGTGTGAAACGTCCGAAACAAATTTTTTCTGCTTTGAAAGATCGTCTTGCACGTCCGACAAAACTTTTTGCATGCCGGTAAATTCATCGTTAATTGAGGTGAAGTCGCCTTGAATTTTGTCAAGCATCATGTTAAAAGTTCCTGCCAACTCTTTCAATTCGTCATTGGCAGAAGTCAAGGGTATTCGCTCATTAATATGTTGATTGTCCGGCGAAGAGGCAATTTTCCGCGCCAAGTCCGTCATTTCTTTAATCGGCTTTAAAACATTTCTGCCGACGATATAAGTGGCAAAAATCGCAACGGCAATGCTGAATAAGTCGATAAAAGTCAGAAACAACATTAAATTATCAAAGACATCGGCGGTGGAAGTGATAGTGCGAAAGAAATAAAGAGTGAAATTTTTGCCTTTATTGTCCGTGTACTTCATCTCTGCGCGGTAGACAACGGCATTTACCATTCGAGCAATTTCAAAGGTATCGTCCGTAGAAAAGGGCGGGTCTTTCAAATTATATTTTTCAAATTTTTCATTGGACGGGTAGGTTTTAGGGTGAGTGTCAACCAATAACTTTCCTCGTTCATCAAAAATTCTCAGTACGACGCCGGAAATAAGCATATCATGGAAATTTATGGAATCTGCCTGCGCCAACGCATTGGGATTTTTTTTCAAAAAATCTTCCACTTTATTCATACTGTACTTGATTGTAGCTTGGACAGGGTGGTAAAGCGCGTAGGATACACTGAACCATATCACGATATTTGTAATTATAATCGTCGCTATAAAAAATACGGTACAAAGACCGTGAATTTTGGCAGAAATGCCGAGATTGTCGTACCAATCGAGAATTTTTTTTAACATAGATTTTTAAATTAGCTGTTAGCTGTTTAGCTCTTAGCCGTTAGCTGTTAGCTCTTAGCCTTTCATTCTTAATTTTTAATTTTTAATACAAAGTAGTCTGAAACAATTTTAGCCGTCTTTGCAACGTCCTGCGAAAAGCCGTGATCGAAGCCGGGCAAAAGTTCCAGCTGACTTTGCGAATAAATGTGCTGATAGTGCAGGCTGTAGGTGTAGGGTACAATGACGTCGCCGGTGCCGTGAATCATAAGCGCGGGACCTTGAAATTTTTCCGCCGTCTCATAAATCGGCAAAGTCTGCGCGGTTAAAATGTAGTTGCGTCCGACTTTATGTCCGCCGAAAATTTCAACGTATTGCGGCGGGTTCATTGAATCAAAAGTCACGCCGAATAAATTTCCTCTAATCGCATCGTCGCGCAGTACCGCCGCAGGCGCCATTAACGCAATACATTTAATCTTATTTTTACCGAGTTCACCGGCAACCATACTTGTAACAACGCCGCCTTGCGAATGTCCCGCGATTGAAATACTTGTCACGTTCGGCAACTTGCTGACGTAGTTGTAAACTTCTTTGGCGTCTTCAATTTCATTTAAAACCGTCATGTCTGAAAAGTCGCCGTCACTTTCGCCGTGACCGTTGAAGTCAAAACGTATTGACGCGATACCGGCTTTTTCAAGGTTATCAGCCAGCGTCGTAAGCAACGGTTCATTTTTGTTGCCGGTTAAGCCGTGCAGAATCATTACAAGCGGGTAAGACGTCTTGCCGTCCGGCGTTTGAATTACGGCAGAAAGTTTTCCGTGATCCCCGTCGATTTTAACGGCTTGACTTTTCGCCTCAACATTTATCGGTAAAATTACAAGCACCGTAAACAGTAAAATAAAAAATTTTTTTAAGCACGTCAATCACTCCTAAACAATTTTATAAAATGGTAACATTGCAGAAAAGTTTTTGCAACAAAAAAATCGCCGTGACTTAGGCGATTGAGCTATACTAAACGATATCAAGACTTAAGCAAGGTTTAATTCAGCAGTCTTGTATCGGCGGCGGCAATTCTTGAAATGTCAGAATTTCCGTTAAGAAAGACCACGTGCGGATTTATGCCTATTGCCTGCATATGCGCTTTCAAAATTCGGCAGACATTTTCATTTGCCCGCTGTAAAATTCCTTCGCTGATGAGAAGATTTTGTTCACGTTCAAGGTCTGCCGTTACCAATTTATCCTGCATTTCAAGAGTTATCGCGTCGGCAAGGAATCCTTTTTCATTGGAAATTATTTTGCAACTGCCGGGTTTGGAATGAATGTCAAGTACGGTGCATTGCGGTATGATAATTGTAGCACTGTTGCCGCTAATGCTTGTTCGCGGAACGCGGACGCGCGTCAAGTCACATCCGCAGGAAATAACGCCGCTGTAAATCATACGAAAATTTACGTCGGTGAAGGGAATTTTAAAGCCGTGCCATGCTTTATTGTCCTTGTGAGAAATTTCGGCGGTAAATTCTTCGCGCACCGTAGTCAGCTCAGCCAGGTCTTGGATTTTTGAGGAAATGACTATGCTCATTCTTTCCGCGTCTTGGTAGTTGGAAACGGTCTGTTCAAGTTTGTTGTTCCTGCGCTTAAGGTGATCAATGTAGTAAATGCCGCCGCCTGCAAGCAACGTCACGAAAAGGAGCATTGCCATTATCGCGCCAAATGCATCTGCCATGAAAATCCCCTCCCCTAAAAAAATCGGCGTACAAATATTTTTGTAAGTGTACGCCGTGCAGTAAATTTTTCCTGCTTTAAATTACTTGCCGCTGTTCAAACGCGGTACAGAATTTTGATTGTTATTATTCTCCGAAAATTTTTTGATACCGTAGCCAATCACACCTGCCGCTATGATACCGCCGGCAACTTTTGCAATGTTATCGGAATCGTTCATTCTGACCATAGCGCGGTTATCGGAATCATTCATAAGGACGTTGCAAAAACTGTCAATCACGTCTCCCAAGAGACTCAACATAAAAATCCCCTCCGTCAAATTGTTACGCATTGAATTTAGCTTTCAAATTTTCTACCATTTTTACATAAAGCTTTTTGCACGCAGTGTAGTCACGTGACTCAATATAGCTGAGGCATTTTGAAAGGTAGTTGTCCCAAATTTCACTGTAGATAATTTTTGCATTAGGCATTGAATTTATTTTCGCCACGATACCGGGAGCAGTTTTGTAATATTCATCAATCAGTTTTTGACCGTCGGACTGCAATTTTAGCCAGCCGTCGCGGAACTTGCGAAACGCCGTAAGTTCATAGCAGTCATCCGGCTTGCCGAAGTTGTCACACACTGCCGTTGTGATAAAGCAATTTTGATTTTGTTGATTCCTTTCATCTTCATTTACTTGCTGAAGTATTTTTTGTGCCGCGTCTCTGGTGGAATAATTATTACTTCTACATGCAACTTGCAATAGCTGTTTCAATCTCGGAAAATCTCTGCTGCCTTGATTCAACATACAAACCGCCAATCCCAAAGAAGATTCTGTATTAGAAGGATTCCGATTTACGGCAAATTCAAAGTAAGGTTCAGCGGCTTCCACATTATCTAAGGAAAGATACATATTTCCTAATCCTTCAGCGGCTAATTCATTGCCGTTAATGTCTACGTCTCTGCGTAAAAGGTTTTCGGCAATGTCATACTCCTTGTCTTGAAAAGCCATCATTCCCATAAAGTAAAGGCACATGGAATTATTCACCGCGATGCCTTGCTTTCCCCAATACATTGATTTCTGATAATCGCCTTTTGTGTGATACATCATCATTAAATACTGAATAGCCTCTATATCACCGTTTTCAGCAGCTCTTACCGCTCCGGATTCTTTCTGTTCAAAAGCTTTTAACTCTGCCAATATATTTTGTTGCTCTTGCCGGCGTTGAGCTTTTTGAATATTATCTTGAGCTATATTAAGCCCTTCTTGAATACCGTCAAGCACACCTATCGCCAATGTTTTGCCGATATCTCCCATTAAGCCCATAAACAACCCCTCCACTTGCAGTTTAAAAATCCTTGTAAAAATTAACTGCGCTAAGCATAGCACAAACATTTCAAGAAGTGTTGTTCCGACGGGACAATTTTCAAAAAAATTTTCCGCGCAGATTTTTTATTTTGGATAAAAATTTCAGGTATTTTTAATTTTTTCTGCTATAATAACGCCGTCGAAGTAGAAAGGGGTTTTCTGTAAAAATTTTTAGCTGGTGATGTGTTATGAGTGAGAAATCGGCGCTGGAAAATATGGCGAAACGTCGACAAGCCGCCGCAAACAGGACGAGCAGAACTTTGGTATCATTTTTATTTTGTCTTTTTATCTGCGCGGCGTCCTTAGGCGTGTATGCGGGTTTTTGCTTTACAAGCGATGAGGCGTTACAAAATTTTTCAGCGCGAGAAAAATCGCAGGGAGAAACAATTTTACCGACATTGAAAAGCGACATGACGCTGATACTTATGGGCGTCGATGAAAGGAAAGATGATGTCGGCAGGTCTGATACATTAATGTTTTTAAATTTTTCCGGCGATGAAGTGTCCTTGCTGTCAATTCCCCGTGACACGCGGGTATACGTTGAGCGGCAGGGCTATCAAAAAATAAATGCGGCGTATGCTTACGGCGGCGAAAAGTTGACGCGGCAGACGGTTGAAGATTTTTTAGGCGTTGACGTTGACCGCTACATAAAAATCGACACGCACGCATTTCCGAAAGTCATTGACGAAATGGGCGGAATTGATATTTACGTTGAACGCGATATGCACTACGAAGATCCGTGGGACGATGACGGCGGACTTGTAATCGACTTGCGGCAGGGACTTCAGCATTTGGACGGCAATGAGGCTATTCAATTTGTACGTTTTCGCGACTGGGAAGGTGACGCCGGACGTGTTCGCAGGCAACAGGCTTTTATGCGCGCACTTGCAGAAAAGGTGACCGACCCTGCAATTATTTTGAAGTTGCCGCAAATACTAAGCGTTGCCTTTGACGCTGTTGATACTGATTTAAGTATGACGGAAATGCTGTCTCTTGCCGGTACGCTGAAGTCTGCCGAATCTGAAGGCAACCTTCGTACAGGCGTTGTACCCGGTTATATGCAGTACATTGACGACGTAAGCTATCTTGTGCCGGACGCCGAAAGGCTCGGTGAAGTTGTACGCGACAATCTGAAAATAGACGTGAGTAAAAGCCACTTCGACAATCTTGCGTTGGAATATGACAGAGGTGCGCCTGCAGATTTTTATGACGTTAATCCCAATGTGGAGCGCGACTTGCAGATTATGGACGACTTTCACCGCGCAAGGTACAAGTTTGAAGAGAATATATTGTAGTCTTTAGCTGTTAGCTATTAGCCGTTAGCTTTTAATTTTTGCTAATCACTAACCGCTAATAGCTACCGGCTAACCGCTAAAACCTAACCAAAGGACAAAATTAAATGGAACAACTTAAAAAATATTTTTTATTCGATGAACGCGGAACAAATTTGCGCACGGAAATTATCGCCGGTGCAACGACTTTCCTTTCAATGATGTACATTGTCATAGTCAATCCCACCGTCTTTTCCGTAGGCGGCATGGACTTCGGCGGCGTATACATTGCAACGATTATCGCGACGGTAATCGGCACGCTGATAATGGGCGCGGCGGCAAATTATCCCATAGCAATAGCGCCGGGCTTAGGCATTAACGCCTACTTGGTCTTTACCGTCATGATATCGCAAGGAATTTCGTGGCAACAGGCACTCGGCGCGGCGGCAGTTGCGTCGGCAATTTTTACCGCGCTGTCACTTACAAGTTTTCGCGAAGTTTTTATAAACTCAATCCCGCTGTCACTGAAAAAAGCTATCGCGGCAGGTATCGGCTTATTCATTGCGCTAATCGGTTTTCGCAGCGGTCACATTGTCATTGAATCACCTGCAACAATGATAACGCTGGGCGACCTTCATGACCCCATGCTGGCTTTAACCGTCGTCGGTTTGATAATCACAATGATTTTAGTCGTGCTGAAAGTTACCGGCGGAATTTTTATCGGCATGACAATTACCGCCGTCATCGCATTTTTTTTGGGACATTGGACGATACCGGAAAGTATTTTTGCAATGCCGGGCGGCTTTAACGAAACCTTCATGCAGTTGAGTTTTGACGGTATGCCGTCACTTGCAATGATAATTTTCACAATTCTGCTGGTGACGCTTTTTGACACGACGGGTACAATGTTAGGCGTCGGTCAACAGGCTGGTTTGATTCACGACAATAAATTTCCGAATTTGAAAAGCGCGTTGCTTGCTGACTCAATCGGCAGTTTTGCGGGCGCATTCGCCGGTACCGGTCCCACGTCCAGTTTTGTTGAATCCGGTACAGGTGTTTCTGCAGGCGGACGCACCGGCTTTGCGTCGGTAGTCACGGCGTTTTTATTTTTACTCTTACTCTTTTTGCAACCTATCGCCGCCGCAATTTCGGCAATCCCCGCAGTTACCGCTCCTGCTTTAATTTTGACTGGTTGTTTTATGGTTGCTGACGTTGCCAACATTGACTGGCAGGACTACACGGAGGCTTTTCCCGCATTTTTGACAATGGCGTTAATGCCAATGACGTACAGCATTACAAACGGCGTCGGTATCGGCATGATAACTTACGTGCTG